>NZ_BAAGSN010000015.1:94875-260840 GCF_054782415.1 Sinomonas soli
TTCCGTTGCGTGCGGGTGCCTACTTGCTGCGGGGCTTGCGCAGGTGCGCCACCGGATCGGCGTCGAGGGAGACCGCCCTCTTGGCCTTCTTCGCCGCGCGCTGCTCCTTGATGGTCTTCGACGGCTTCTTGTGGGTCTCGGGCTGGTGAGGCTGCTTGTCAGGCATGTCAGAGCTCCTTTGATCGTCCCCCGATTCACACGACGATACGCCGGTAGGATGCTGGGCACCATGCCTCCTTCCAACGCACCTGCATCGTCCCCCTCGGCCGTGAGGATCGACTCCTGGCTCTGGGCCGTGCGCGCCTTCAAGACCCGCTCGGCCGCCACCGCCGCGTGCCGAGCCGGACACGTCCGGCTCAACGGCAACCCGGTCAAGGCCTCGCAGACGGTGGTCCCGGGAGACACGATCCGGCTCCGCCAGCCCGGATTCGAGCGCATCCTCGAGGTGCACGTGCTGATCGTCAAGCGCGTGGGCGCCGAGGCCGCGTCGAGGTGCTACACGGACCACACGCCCGAGCGGCCGCCCGCGCCGTTCCTCGGCCTGCCGCAGCGCGACCGCGGGGCGGGGCGGCCCACCAAGAAGGACCGGCGTGAGATGGAACGGCTGCGCGGGCAGCAGATGGAGTAGTCCTCTGAAGGTCTCCCCGGAAAGATCTGACAGGATCGGAGGATGACCTCCACTCCTCGAACGATCGCCGGGACCGGTGTGGGGCCCGTGGGCTTCGGCTGGATGAACCTGAGCCAGTCCTATGGCCCCCTGCCGTCCCGCGAGGACGCCGCCAAGCTCCTCCTGCACGCGCTCGACGCCGGCGTGACCCACTTCGACACCGCCACCATCTACGGGGCGACCGCCAACGAGACCCTCCTCGGCGAGACGCTCGCGGCACGCCGCGACGAGTTCTTCCTCGCCTCCAAGGGAGGGATGTCCTCGCAGGACGGGCGCCGCGTCATCGACGGTCGGCCCGAGACGCTCCGCGCGCACGTCGAGGCCTCCCTCGCCCGCCTGCGCACCGAGAAGATCGACCTCTACTACCTCCACCGCTGGGACCGCTCCGTGCCGATCGAGGAGTCCGTCGGGGCCCTCGGCGAGCTCGAGCGCGAGGGCAAGATCGGCGCCGTCGGCCTCTCCGAGATCGGTGCGGACACGCTGCGCCGCGCCCACGCCGAGCACCCCGTCGCCGCGCTGCAGAACGAGTACTCCCCGTGGACGCGCAACCCCGAACTGGGCACGCTGGAGGCGTGCCGCGAGCTGGGCATCGCGTTCGTCGCCTTCAGTCCCGTGGGCCGCGGCGCCTTCGGCGGGGTGCTGCGCGACCCCGCCGGGTTGCCGGACTGGGACCTGCGCCGGTCGATGCCGCGCTTCGCCGCCGAGCACTGGGCCGCGAACCTCTCCCTCCTGGACCGCTTCGCCGGGATCGCGCACGGCGCCGGCTGCTTGCCCGCGCAGCTCGCGATCGCCTGGGTCCTCTCCCGCGGCGAGCACGTCATCGCGCTGCCCGGCACGCGCAGCGCGGCCCACCTCGACGAGGACTTCGCGGCGGGGTCCCTCGGTCTCCCCGCCCAGGTGCTCGCCGCCGTGGACGAGCTGGTCAACGAGCGCACCGTCTCCGGCGGCCGGTACGCCCAGGCCGCGCAGGCCGACGTCGACACCGAGGAGTTCCAGACCGCCTGACCGGCCTCGGATCCGCTGGGCACCGCTGGGCGCCTGCAGGGGACTTCTCCCCTGCTGACGGACGACGGCGTTGCGTACGCTGGCGTTGTCGGCCCACCGGGCCGCGCGGAGGGGGATTGTCGTGGGACGGTTCGTGGGGGGCGCCGTGCGGGCGCTCGTGGCCGGGGGCTCTGCCCTGCTGCTCGCCGTCGGCTGGCTCGCGGTCGCCTCGGGGGCGCTGCTCGTGTCCGCGCCGGCGGCGCTGGCGGTCCCGCCCATCCAGGTGGTGGTCGAGGACACCGCGGGAGCCCTGTACCGCCCGCAGCTCGATCCGGCCCTCGCGAAGATCTCGTTCTATGAGCCCACCAAGGTCGTGGTCTTCACGCGCGCCGGCACGGCGGCGGACAACCTCAACGAGGAGGTCCTGCGCTACGCGAGGGCCAACCACCCCGAGTGGATCAGCGCCGACGGGCAGAAGTGGGCGGACGGGCTGTTCATCTTCGCCGTCGACACGACCGGGCGGCATGTCGGGACCTACTTCGGCGAGGACCGCAAGGTGAGCCTCGACGAGCAGAAGGCCATCCAGGACGACACCAAGGACCTCTTCCGTGCGGCCCAGTGGACGGACGGGACGATCGCCGGCGTGAAGTCGGCGGCGTCCCGGATCGGGCGCCCCTGGTACCTCTCCCCCGCGTTCCTGATCGGCGGCGGGATCGCCGGCGTCGTGGTGCTCGGCGGCGCGGGGACGTGGGCCGGCGTGCGGGCTCGGCGGCGGCGGAAGTTCGCGGAGGCGCTCGCCTCCGGGGACCGGTCCTACTCCTCGGTCACCCTCGCGCTCGAGGAGACCGAGCTCAACGCCTCGACCATCCCCGCCTCGTCATCCTACGGGGGCCTGGTCCTCGAGCGGTGGGAGGGCTTCCGGGCCAAGCACCGCGAGACCACCCGGCTCCGGGACCGCCTCACCCCCATGACGGCGCGGGAGCGCTCGAGGTCGGCCAGCCTGAAGGAGGCCCGCAGATACGAGGAGCTCGCCCAGACCCTCGACGGGCTCGACGATGCGATCGCGGACACCAACTCGATCCTGAACCGGGGCGCGAGCTGGCGCTCCGCGTGGCAGCGCCAGACCGGGGACCTCACCGGCCAGCTCGACGGGGTGGACGCCATGCTCGCGGCCACGACGACCGCTGGCACCCCCGAGAGCGCCAAGGCGCTCGAGTCCGGCGTCGCCCTCGCCCGGGACGAGCTCGAGCGGCTCGGCGGCGGTCTCGAGGACGGGTCCCTCACCCCGGAGGCGGCACTCGACGGCCTCAAGGCCCAGCGCGAGCGCATCGGCGAGCTCCTCGGGGCGCACGCGGAGGCCGTGGTCGACGCGCACGCCAAGAACCAGAAGGAGCGGGACCTCATGCACCGCAAGCTCGAGGCGTCCACGCGGTCCTGGCGCAGCACGCACCGGACCCAGGGCAGCATCCTCGACGTCGCCTACCCGCAGCTGCCCGTGGTCAGCATCATGAGCTTCAACACCGGCATCGCCGCGGGCTATTCGGCTGTGGACTCCGCCCGTTCGTCCTCCTCGAGCACCGGCTACGGCAGCAGCGGAGGGAGCTTCTCCGGTTCCGGCAGCTCGTCCGGCTTCTGACTCAGGCGCCCTGGAAGCGCAGGATCCGCTCGATGGCCGCCTCGACCGCCGGCTGGCCCGCCGCGAAGGAGAGGCGGACTGCGCGGGATCCGTGGACGGCATCGAAGTCGGTGCCCGGCACGAGTGCCACCCCCTCGGCCTCGAGCAGCGCCCGGGCGTACTCGCGGGAATCTCCGAACCGGGCGAGCTGGTCGCCGAGCTCGGCATAGAGGTAGAATGCGCCGTCGGCCGGTGCGGCCGGTCCCCACCCCAGGGCTGGCAGCGCGTCAAGCAGCGTCTGCCGGGTGCCGGCGTAGCCGGCGACCCACGCGTCGGCCTCGGCGTAGGACTCCAGGGAGAAGGCCTCGACCGCCGCGAGCTGGGACGGGGCCGGCGGGCACAGGGCAACGTTGCCGGCGAGGGCGTCCACCGCCCCGACCAGTTCCTGCGGCACGAGCATCCAGCCGAGCCGCCACCCCGTCATGCCCCAGTACTTCGAGAAGCTCGAGATCACGATCGCTTCCCGGTCCAGCTCCCACGCGCACACCCCGCGCGGGCTGTGCACATCGGAGGCCGTGCCCGCCCCGGGGTAGGTGATGCCGTGGTAGATCTCGTCGCTCACGAGCCGGACGCTGTTCGCCGAGCACCAGTCGCTCAGCGCGGTGAGCTCGTCTCGGTCCACCATGGTGCCCGTCGGGTTCGCGGGCGAGGCGAGCACGAGGCCGGCGAGGGGCCCGCGCTCGGAGGCGGCGGCGTCGAGCATTGCCGGGGTGGGCTGGAAGCGCGACTCGGGGCCGGCGTCGAGCTCGACCACCTCGCACCCGAGCGCGGCAAGGATGTTCCGGTACGCCGGGTAGCCGGGGCGGGCGAGCGCCACCCGGTCCCCGGCCTCGAAGGCAGCGAGGAACGAGAGCAGGAAGGCGCCCGAGGACCCCGTGGTGACGGCGACCTGGGCGGGGTCGACGGCGAGGCCGTACCACCGGCGGTAGTGGTCGGCGATTGCCGACCGGAGCTCCGCCGTGCCCAGTGCCGGGGTGTACGTCAGGGCCCGGCCCGATGCGTGGATCTGCGCGGCCTTGGCAGAGACCGCGGAGGGCGCGCCTCCGGAGGGCTCTCCCGCGCACAGGCTCACGACGTCGCGGCCCTGGGACCGCAGCGCGTCGACGCGGGCGAGGATGTCCATGACCGCGAACGGCGGCACCTGCGAGCGGGACGAGGCGGCGAAGCGGGAGCTCATGCGGTCCAGCTTGTCACACGTGCAGTGCCCGGGGGCCGGTGGCTCGGCGGAGGGGTCGGGGCCTCAGGCGAGGCTGAGGAACATCTTCTCGAGCTCGGCCACGTCGCCGCCGCGCTCAGGGTTGGCGAGGCACTGCTGCAGGTTCGTGGCGATGATGCTGAATCCGGCCTTGTCCACGGCGCTCGAGACGGCGGAGAGCTGCGTGACGATCGCCTTGCAGTCCTGGCCCTCCTCGAGCATGCGCACCACGGCGTTGAGCTGGCCCTGGGCCCGCTTGAGGCGGTTGATCGCAGCCCTCATGGACTCCGGCTCGACATTCATGGTGTTCCTCCTTCTGGTACGCCCTTCGCGACAGGCACCTTCAAGTGTACCCCTGTGGGTATCTGATTCATACCCCCTGCGGGTATCATTGGGCAGAGGGGGAATCGGGGCCGAGCCCGCGGAAGAGACGGCAGGCCGCGCCGCCCCGGCTGATGGTTTCCATAGTTACTGTTAGGTAAATTGGGGGTACCGCGAGGCGCCGAGCCATGGTGGGAGCCCCCCTTCCCACCATGGCCCGGGGCCCCCACGGTCCCTCCGCGCGGCGGGGCCCGGGGCCCCCACGGTCCCTCCGCGCGGCGCCCGTCAGCGCGCCACGACGATGCGCCCGCGGACCGAGCGGCCCTCCTGCAGCGCGTGCGCCTCGGCGGCGTCGTCGAGCCTCAGCGTGGCGGCGGTGCGGACTACCGGCCGCCCCCGGGCCAGGAGCCGGTTGACCGCACGCGCCGCGGCGGCGAGGTCGTCCACCGAGGCGTTGCTGATCGCGAAGCCGCGGACGCTGGCGTCGCGCGTGTAGAGCGCGCCCACCGGCAGCGGCGTCTGGGCCGCAAGCCCCGCCATGACCACGATGGTCCCCCCGGGCCGCAGGAGGGGCACCGCCGCGGGCAGGTCGTGGTGCCCGCTCGTGTCGAGCCAGACGTCGATCCCCTCCGGCGCGGCATCCCGGATCAGCGCGGGCAGCTCCGGATCCCGGTAGTCGAGGACCAGGGCCGCTCCGCACGAGGCCGCCCACCGGTGGTCCCTGGGTGCGGCGGTGGCGATGACGCGTGCCCCCGCGGCCGCCGCCAGCTGGACTGCTGCGCTGCCCACGGCTCCGCCCGCGCCGCCCACGAGCACCGTGTCCCCGGCGGTGAGCCGGGCCCGGCGGAACAGCCCGAGGTGCGCCGTGGCCGTCGGGTGGAGTGCCGCCGCGGCCTCTCCGGCATCGACGTCCGGGGGAAGGTGGTAGAGCCTCTCCGAGGCGACCACGGCGTACTCGGACCAGGCGCCCTGGCGGCCCGCGTGGCCGAGGCTGTTGGTCCACACCCGGTCGCCCAGGGCGAATCCTTGGGCGCCCGGGCCTGCTGCCGCGACGGTGCCCACGAGGTCCCGTCCGATCACGAACGGGAAGGCCAGCGGGGTCCGGTAGGCCCCCGACCGGACGAACGTGTCCACGTGGTTGACCGCGCTCGCCTGGAACTGCACGACGACGTCGGTGGGCCCGGGGCGGGGTGTGGGGAGCTCGCCGATCTCGATCCGGTCCGTGCCCCCCGTCTCGCGGATGAACGCGGCGCGCATCGTCGCGGGCAGATCCATGGCGTGTCCTTTCGACGCTGCCTCAGGGTAGCGTGGCGGCATGCAGGTTGCTCTCGTCACAGGCGCTTCGAGCGGGATCGGCGAAGCCACCGTGCGCGCCCTCCTCGGGGCGGGATACACGGTCTACGCCGCGGCCCGGCGCGTGGAGCGCATGGAGGACCTCGCGCACGACGGCGCGCGCCTCCTCGCGCTCGACGTCACCGAGGACGCCTCGCTCACCGACGCCGTCCGGAAGGTCCTCGGCGAGACGGGCCGCATCGATGTGCTCGTCAACAACGCCGGCTACGGCTCCTTCGGCGCCCTCGAGGAGGTCCCGCTCGAGGAGGCGCGGCGCCAGTTCGAGGTCAACGTGTTCGGCCTGGCCCGCCTGACCCAGCTCGTCCTGCCGGGCATGCGGGAACGTCGCTCGGGGACGATCGTGAACGTCTCCTCGATGGGCGGACAGTTCTACGAGCCGCTGGGCTCGTGGTACCACGCGACCAAGTTCGCCGTGGAGGGCCTCTCTGACTCGCTGCGGATCGAGCTGCGTCCCTTCGGTGTCCGCGTGGTGGTCATCCAGCCTGGCGCCATCCGGTCCGAGTGGAGCTCGATCGCGCGCAGCTCCCTCCTGGCGGTGTCGGGGAAAGGCCCCTACGCCAAGGGGGCACGGCGGGTGGCCGGGGTCATGAAGGCGGCGTACATGCCCGGAATGGCATCCCCTCCGGAGGTCGTGGCCGGTGCCATCCTCCAGGCCGTCGAGTCAGCGCGGCCCCACCCGCGCTACCGCGTCGGAGCCGGCGCCCGGCCGCTCCTGGCGCTCCGCAAGGTCCTGCCCGACCGGCTGTTCGACGGGTTGGTCCGCGCGATCTACCGGCACTGAGGCGCCCCCGGCGCACGGCGTCGCTTGTATTCGCTTTAACGCATGTTACGGAGCACGACATGGACGAGCTCGACGGACAGTACGCAGAGATCGAGGGACGCGGTCTGGTGACGTTCATCCGCTCCTACGAGGCCAGTGCCGGTCAGCTGTGGGCGGCCGTCGCCACCCCCGAGGGACTCGGCGCGTGGTTCCCCTCGCAGGTCGCAGTGGATGCCGGGGCCGGAACCGTGTCCTTCAGTGGCGACCCCCGAGCACAGCCGAGCACCGGGAGGATCCTCGACTGGGAGCCGCCGACCCGGTGGGCGTTCAGCTGGGGCGGGGACCTGCTGGAATTCGCCGTCGAGGGGACCGAGGCCACGGCTGAGCTCACCCTGCGGAACTGGCTCGCCGATTCGGCGGCTGCCGCGCGGAACGCCGCCGGCTGGCATCTCTGCCTCGGTGCACTGGAGAGGGCGCTCGGAGGGACTCCCGCCGCGGGACCGCCGGCCGGGTCCGGGACCCAGCTCGACTGGCAGACGCTCTACGACGGCTATGTCGCCGCAGGGCTCCCGAGCGGCGCGCCCATCCCGGGCCAGACCCCCTAGCTCCCCTCCCGTTTCGGGTACGCATCTCGTCACCCCTCAGCCGTTTCGGGTACGCATCTCGCGGCGGAATCGGCTCATCGGGTACGCCGGGGGGCGGCCCTTCCGCTACCCGCCGGAGCCCTGCGGCGGTGCCTGGTGGGGCCGCTTCTCCTTGCCCTTGGCCTTCCCCGGCTGCGGGGCGGGCACGGTCGCGGCGCCCGGGGACGTCAGGGCGGGGTCCGTGGCGGCGGGCCCCACGGACCCGCCGGGAGCAGGTGCAGCGGGTGAGGACGGAGCGGGCCGGACCGGCGCCGACGGCAGCATGGCCGCCCGGAGGGCCAACGGCACGACGACCAGGAGCACCGCGATGATCCCCACGACGACCGCGGCCCTCAACAGGGGCCGGCCCTGTGTACGCGTCCGCCCGCCAGGCCTCGCGGGTGCGGGCGTGGCCGGCCGGCTGAACGGCGCGACGCCTCGGGCCGTCGCGGGGGCATCCTGGCCAACGATCGGAGTCCGGGCGGTCGTGGGGCGCGTCTCCCCCGCGGGGAGGAGGCGTGTCGGCGACGAGGGGGCGGCGGGAAGGAGGACCTCGGTGGCCCCACCCTGCACCGGGCCGGGCCCGGCGGCAGGCAGCTCACCGCGGAGGATGCCCAGGACCTCGGCTGCGGTGGGGCGGTCTGGCGCTTCGCGGGCCGTCATGCGCGCCAGCAGGGTGGCCCACGGTTCGCCCAGCTCCTCGGGGATCTTGGGGGAGCGCAGAAGGCGGGCGACGGCGGCTTCCACGGCGCCGCCGGTGAATTCCATCGAGCCCTTGAGGCATTCGAGCAGCACCAGGCCGAGGGAGTAGATGTCCGAGGCCGGTCCGACCTTCTCGCCGCGCGCCTGCTCGGGACTGAGGTAGTTGGCAGTGCCGATCGTCGTGTTGGTGACCGTGAGCCGCGAGGCGTCCGTGAGCCGGGCGATGCCGAAGTCAGTCAGCTTCGCGGGCCGGCGCCGGCCCGGTCCCGGGTCGGGGACCAGGATGTTGGCAGGCTTGATGTCTCGGTGCACGATCCCCAGGGCGTGGACGCAGGCCAGCGCTCCGGCGAGGTCGAGACCGAGCTGCCGGACGTCGTCGTGCGTGAGCGGACCGGAGGCGAGCCGCTTCCGCAGGTCGGTGCCGTGCACGAACTCCATGACCAGATAGGCCACGTGGTGGGTGCCGTCGTCCTGGGCATCGGTGCCGGCGTCGTAGAGGCGGACGAGGCTGGGGTGGTTGAGGCGGGCGAGGACCTGCATCTCGCTCCGCCGGCGCTCCTCCCGGCGGGGATCGGAGGCGTGGGCGCGGAAGGTCTTCACGGCCACGTCGCGGCCCAGGACTTCGTCACGGGCCCGATGGACCGTGGCCATCGCACCGCTGCCGGCCAGCTCGAGGAGACGGTACCTGCCGCCGACGAGGACGGGGTCCGGCCCCGTGTCGCTCTCGGCCACGTTGTGCCCCTCCTCGCCCTGCCGCATCCGGTACATCAAGCCTAGTGGACTGGGCTGCTCGGGCGCTTCCTTCGCGGGGACGGCCGCGAGGGCGCCGACGTGGCATCGGCGCCCTCACCCCTCAGAAATATGAACATAAAGCCATGCTTCTACCGATACATGCCGCGACGGCAATGCCTAACCGTGAATCACCTGTGGCTGACCGAGGGCCTTCAGTCCTTCGGCACCGAATTCGAGGCCGTAGCCGGACTGCTTGGCCCCGCCGAAGGGTGCCATCGGGTGGACGGCGCCGTGGGCGTTGATCCAGACGCTGCCGGCCTCGAGCCGTTGGGCAACCTCGCGGGCGGCGTCGGGGTCGGCGGACCAGACGGAGGCGCCGAGGCCGACCTCGAGGGCGTTGGCCATCCGCACGGCCTCGTGGACCGTGGAGTACTTGATGATCGGCAGGGCGGGGCCGAACTGCTCCTGGGCCACGAGGGGGTTGTCGTTGTCGATGTCCGCGACGAGGGTGGTGGGGTAGAAGTGGCCGGGCCGGGTCTCGTCGGGGTCGCCGCCGAGGAGTATCCGCGCGCCGGAGTCCTTGGCGGCCTGGACCAGGTCCTTCACGATCGTGTACTGGGCCTGGTTCTGCAGGGGCCCGAGGACGTTCTGCTCGTCGAGACCGACGCCCATCGGCACGTTGCGGGCGTAGTCGGTGAGGGCGGTGCAGACCTGGTCGTAGATGTCCTCGTGGACGTAGAGGCGCTTGAGGGCGGCGCAGGTCTGGCCCGTGTTGATGAATGCGCCCCAGAAGAGGCCCTCGGCGATGGCCTGCGGGTCGGCGTCAGGCAGGACGATGCCGGCGTCGTTGCCGCCGAGTTCCAGGGTGAGCCGCTTCACGGTGTCAGCGCTGGAGCGGATGATGGCCTTGCCCGTGGCCGTGGAGCCGGTGAACATGACCTTGCCGATGGCGGGGTGCTCGGCCAGGGCGGAGCCGATCTCGCGGCCGCCGGCGACGACGGTGAGCAGGCCCTCGGGGACGGCTGCGTTGATCACCTTGACCAGGGCCAGGACGGACAGGGGGGTGTACTCGCTCGGCTTGACGATGACGGCGTTGCCCATGCGCAGTGCCGGGGCGACCTGCCAGACGGTGATCATCATGGGCCAGTTCCAGGGGCCGATGGCCCCGACGAGGCCGATCGGCCGGTACTGCAGCACGGCACGGGTGGTGCCGTCGTCGACGACGGTCTCGGGCTCGAGCGCCGTGGCGGCCGCCGCGCGGAGCCACGCCGCGCAGGCGCCGACTTCGAAGCGGGCGTTGGGGCCGTTGAGGGGCTTGCCCTGCTCGCGCGAGAGGATCCGGGCGAGCTCCTCGGCATGGGCCTCGACCGCCTCTGCCGCAGCGACCAGCGCGGCGGAGCGGGCCTGGTGCCCGGCCGCGGCCCAGGCCGGCTGCGCCGCCTTCGCGGCAGAGATGGCGGCCTCGAGGTCGGCCACGCCGTGCACGGGAGCGACGCCGACGAGCTCGCCCGTGGCCGGGTCGAACATCTCCGTCCCGGGCGCACCAGGTGCCGGAGCAATCGCTTCCAGCAGGGAATCCTTGGTCTGCAGGGTCTCCATCGAGTCCTCCTCATCGAGTGCTGTGTCCTTCCCAGAGTGCGTTCGGCTCCGGGGGCGCGGCTTGGCGTGGCGTGATCGCCGCTTGTCCATCGGTGCACGCTTGGGTGGACGGCTGCGCAGGGCCTCGTACCCGAAACGCCGAATGGGCGACAAGATACGTACCCGAACCGGGGAATCGGCGACGAGATGCGTACCCGAAACGGGGGAGGGGTAGCGTGGGCGCGTGTCCGAGTTCCGCCACCTGAGCGTCCCCATCGGCCTGTCCCCCCGCGCCGTGTCCGCGTTTGCGGGCGACCCCGCCAACCTCCCGCGCTGGGCGGCGGGACTGGCCGCGGGCATCCGCGAGGAGAACGGGCGCTGGCTCGCCGATTCGCCCCTGGGCGCGGTCGAGGTGCGGTTCGCCGGCGATACCTCGGCCGGCATCCTCGACCACGAGGTCCTGTTCCCGGACGGCACCACCGTGCTGAACCAGTTCCGGATCCTGGCCGACGGGCCGCACAGCCTCGCCGTCTTCCACCTCCGCCGCGAGGAGGGCGCGACCGACGAGGCGTTCGAGTCCGACGCCGCCGCAGTGCTGGCCGACCTCGACACCCTGCGCCGGCTGCTCGAGGACCGCGCGTGTGTTCCCCCCGGCCGCAGCGGGTAGCAGCGGGAGGACAGCACCCGACCACGGAAAGGGCCGACCGTGACCCAGCAGACCTCCCTCGTTGCCGTCGCGTGCGCCGACGCCGGCGCCGTCGACCTCCTCACCCTCGATGCGCAGACCGGGCAGCTCGAGCCGGCGCAGCGAATCGGTGGCCTCGACGGCGCCGCAGCCCTCGCCCTCGGGCCCGACGGCACGCTCTACGCCGGGTGCAACGGCGACCGGCCGCGCGCCGTCGTCCTCGACTCCGACGGCAGGACCGGCGAGGAGCGCCCCCTTCCCGCGTCGACCTGCTTCATCGCGGCAGCCCCGGACGGCCGCGGGCTGTTCAGCGCCTCGTACGGCGAGGGCCGCCTGGACCTCGTCCCCCTACCGGGAGCCGCGGACGACGCCGGCCGGGTCACCTACGCGACCGGGCGCAACACGCACTGCGCGGCCGTCAGCCCCGACGGGCGCTTCCTCTACGCGACATCCCTCGGCGACGACCGGGTGAGCTGGTTCCCGATGGACGCGGACGGCTCGGGCACGGGCACGCGCGAGCCCAGCGGGCATGTCGCGGCCGAGCCCGGGTCCGGTCCACGGTACCTGCGGCTCAACCGGGCCGGGGACCGGGCGTACGTGGTGCACGAGCTCTCCGGGGACGTCGCCGTGTACGCAAGGGAAGCCGGGAGCGGCCGGCTCGAGCTCCTCCAGCGGACCTCCGCCGTGGCCGGGCTGGGCCTGGGGCCGGGAGCCGTCCGCTCGGCGCAGACGCCGGACCCGGGGCCCGGCGTGGTCTGGGCCGCGGACCTGCGGATCACCCCGGACGAGCGCTTCCTCTACACGACCGAACGCTCAACCGGAACCCTGGCGTGCTTCGCGCTCCGGGACGGCCTGCTCGAGTTCGCGGGCCGCATCGAGACGGAGCAGCAGCCGGGCAGCGCCGCGATCGATCCGGGCGGCCGGTTCCTCCTCGTCGGGGGCGAGGCCTCGCACGCCGTGACGAGCTACCTGATCGCCGAGGACGGTTCGCTCTCGGCGGTCTCGAGGGCCCGCACGAGTGCCGGTCCTGTAGCCGTCGAATGCGGCCCGGCCGCCTGAGCCCTCGGGCCGCGCCGGCCGGCGGTCACCGTGGCGGCGAGGCCCTGGCCCATCCCCGAGGAGAAGGGCGAGGAGGGCAAACGCCGGCCCGCGTGGTGCGGTTCCTGGCGGCCTCAGCCCCCGAAGGCGAGCAGCGCAGCGAGGGCGAGCATGAGCGCCGCGACGCAGCCGTCCAGCACCCGCCAGGCCGCGGGCCGGGCGAAGAACCCGCTCAGCGCCCGGGCTCCGTACCCGATGAGCGGGAACCACAGCGCGCTCGCGGAGGCGGCCCCGGACCCGAACGCCCAGCGTCCCGCGCCCTGCGCATTGGCGAGCGAGCCGAGGAGCACGAGGGTGTCGAGGTAGACGTGCGGGTTGAGCCAGGTCAGCGCGAGGACCGTCGCGAGCGTGGCCCCGAGGCCCGCCGGGCCGGCCCCACGGGCGGCGTGGAGCGTGCCGGGATGGAGCGCGCGCCTGGCGGCGAAGAACCCGTACGCCGCGAGGAAGGCCGCCCCGATCCACCGGACCGCCTGCAGGAGGAGGGGCGCGCCCTGCACGGCAGCACCGATGCCGGCCACTCCGGCGAAAATCAGCACCGCATCGCTCAGGGCGCACAGCGCCACCACGGGGAGCACCCACTCGCGCTTGATCCCCTGCCGGAGCACGAACGCGTTCTGCGCGCCGATCACCACGATCAGGCCGAGGCTGGCGCCGAACCCGGCGAGGTAGGAGAGGAACACCCTTCGACGGTACGGGCGCATGATATGAAGATCAACTAACCATATCTACAGAGGCATTAGGATCTCTTCATGGACTTGGAGCAGCTGAGGGCCCTCGCCGCCGTGGTGGACCAGGAGACGTTCGAGGCCGCCGCCGACGAGCTGCGCATCACCCCCTCCGCCGTGAGCCAGCGGATCAAGGCCCTCGAGCGCTCGGTGGGCAGCGTGCTGGTACGCCGGCTCAAGCCCGTGGTGCCCACCCCGGCGGGGGAGCGGCTCCTGCGTTCGGCCCGCCAGCTGCTCCTGCTCGCCGACGAGGCGCTGCTCGCCCTCCGCTCGGAGCAGGCGCACGACGCCGCCCGGCCGGGTTCCGCCCGCGGAGTCACCGAGCTGCTGCGGGTCCCGATCGTGGCCAATGCCGACTCGATTGCCACCTGGCTGCCCCCGGCGATCCGCGAGGTGGCGCTGGGAGGCCGGATCGCCATCGAGCTGCTGCGCGACGACGAGCATGCGACGGCGGACCTCCTCCGCTCCGGCGACGCGGTCGGCGCCGTCACCGCGGATCCCCGGCCCGTCCAGGGCTGCAGCGTGCGCCCGCTCGGGACCATGGTGTACCGGGCGAAGGCCTCGGCGGACTTCGCCGCGCGGTGGTTCCCCCGCGGGGCCACGGCCCAGGCCCTCGCTGCGGCGCCCGTCATGCAGTACGACCGCAAGGACAGCCACCAGCTCGCGCTCCTGGCCAGGGTGGCGCCGGAGGCGACGCCGCCGCAGCACTTCATCCCCGACTCCGTGCAGTACGTCGAGGCCGTGCACGCCGGGCTCGGCTGGGGCATGGTGCCGGATCAGCAGGACCCGGGCGGCGACCTCGTGGAGCTGGCCCCGGACTGGCGGGAGGACCTCAGGCTCTACTGGCAGTCGTGGACGCTCGACTCGCCCGGCCTCGCAGAGGTCGGCGAGGCCGTGGTGCGCGCCGCCGCCGTGCTGCGGCGGTGAGGCGCGCCTCCGGCGGCTCAGTCGTTGAGCGGGATGCCGTGGGCGTCCACGCGGAAGTAGTCCGTGCGGGCGAGGATCAGGATGCCCTCGACGAAGCCCCAGATGCCGATCGCGAAGCTGAGGATGCCCAGCGAGAACAGCCCGAGGAAGAGGCAGCCGAGGAGCTGGATGAGGCCGATCGCCGTGTAGCCCAGGTAGAAGCGGTGGATGCCCAGGCCGCCGAGGAAGATGCCGAACAGGCCCGCCGCGACCCTCGACTTGGGCTGGCGCTGGACGACGACCTGGGGGTAGGGAGACGGGTAGGACTGGGGTGCGTAGCCCTGGCTGCCCTGCGGCGGTTGCGCCTGGGGGTACTGCTGGGGGTACTGCTGGGGTGCCGGCTGGCCCTGCAGGTGGGCATCGGGCCCCTGCGGTCCGTAGGGTGAGGGCCGATCGCCCTTGTTCTGGGCGTGGTCGGGGTGCTGCTCGCTCATGGCGGACCTCTCGTGCGTCAGGCTGTGGGACCGCGTCCGGCACCCCTCCCCCCAGAGAGCACGGACAGGCTTGCCATGGCGCGGCAGCACGATCGTGTCATTTGGACATGTCCAAAGCAAGCCGTCGCGGCACGCTAGAGCCGCCGTCCGAACCCCCGGACCGCGAGGGCGAGGAACACGACGGCGAACACCACGGTGATCGCCAGCTCGGTCCAGATCGAGAGCGTCCAGCCGAACAGCGCCACGTCGCTGGGGAAGCGGGCCAGCGCCGCGGCCGGCAGGTTCTGGGCCCCGAAGACGACCGAGCGCAGCGGCGCGACCGCGTACGTCAGCGGATTGAGCCGGGTGAGGATCTCCAGCCACAGCGGCAGCCCGGCGAGCGGGAACAGGGCGCCCGAGAGGAAGATCATGGGCAGCAGCACGAGCTGCATGACCATCTGGAAGCCCTCCATCCGGGTGATGCGGCTCGCCACGAAGACCCCGAACGCCGTGAGCGCGGCGGCCATGACGAACTCGATGGCGATCACCGCCGCGATGGTCAGGACCGTCAGGTCCACCCCGACGAGCGGCGCGAGCACGAGCATGATCGTGCCCTGCCCCGTGGCCACCGTCGCGCCGCCCGCCGTCTTGCCCAGCACGAGCGCCCAGCGCGGCACCGGCGCCACGAGCATCTCGCGCAGGAACCCGAACTCCCGGTCCCACACGATGGAGATCGCGCTGAAGATCGACGTCGACACGACGCTCATCGCCACGATCCCGGGGAACACGAACTTGCGGAAGTCCAGCCCTCCCGTGGTCCCGACGAGGCTGCCCATGCCGTACCCGAGGACAAAGAGGAACAGCAGCGGCTGGGCGAGGCCGGTGAAGATGCGCGACGGCGTGCGCACGTACCGCAGCAGCTCGCGCTGCCAGACCATGCCGATCGTGCCGAGGGAGACCGTGCTGGCGGAGACCCTGCCGCGGGCGCCCGCGCGGGTGGCGGACATGGCTACCTCCTGCTCCTCCACGCGGGCGGGAACGCCTGCTGCTGCTCGCCCTGGTCGCGGATCTGCCGGCCGGTGTAGTGCAGGAACATGTCGTCCAGGGAGGGCTCGTGGATCTGGGCCGAGAGGACGCCGCCGCCGAGCAGGGCGATCACCGCGGGCAGCTCCGTGGCGGCATGCGCCGCCTCGACCGCGAGCCGGCCGCCGTCCTGCGTGCAGCGGTAGCCGGACGCCTCGAGCGTGAGCCGCGCCGCGGCGTCGTCCGCCGTCTTCAGGAGGATGCTCTCCGCCCCCGCAGCCGCCTTGAGCTCCTCGGGGCTGCCGAGCGCGATGAGCCGGCCGTGGTCGATGATCCCGATCCGGTCGGCGACCTCCGCCTCGTCCATGTAGTGGGTCGTGAGGAACACTGTCACCCCCTCCTCGCGGCGCAGGGTGAGGATGTCCTCCCACATGACCGAACGGGTCTGCGGGTCGAGGCCGATCGTGGGCTCGTCGAGGAAGAGGACCGCGGGCGTGTGCAGCATGGCCCGCGCGATCTCGAGCCGCCGGGCCATGCCCCCGGAGAACGTCGCCACCAGATCCCTGCGGCGTGCCGAGAGGCCCACGAGCTCGAGGACATGGGCGATCCTCGCAGCCCGCTGTACCCGCGGGACTCCATAGAGGACAGCGTGGAAGCGGAGGTTCTCCTCGGCCGTGAGCTGCTTGTCCAGTGTCGTCTCCTGGAACACGAGGCCGATGTGGGCGCGGACCTCGTGCGGGTCCGCGACCACGTCGAATCCGGCCACGCTCGCCGTCCCCGAGGTGGGTGCGGCGAGGGTGCACAGGACGTTGATCGCGGTCGACTTCCCGGCGCCGTTCGGCCCGAGGAAGGCGAACACCTCGCCGGCCGCGACGTCGAAGCTCAGACGGTCGACGGCGGTGACCTCACCGAACGCCTTGATCAGGTCGCGGACGCGGATGGCTGGCGCTGCGTCCATACTGCGAGGCTACGCAGGCGCCCCCGGCGGCGTCAGGGCCGATGGGCCCGGGGCCGCTCTGCCGAGGCGGGCTGCGGCAGCCGCGCACCGGGCACCCCTGATGCCTCGGCGGCTGGGGTCCGCGCCCGGACGGCTGAACCGGCCAGGACGACCAGCGCCAGGACGACGATCATCCCGCAGTAGCCCATCGCGGTGGGGGTGAGCCCGATCCCCTGGGCGAGGGCGCCGGCGGCGACCGCCGGGACGCTGTTCGCCAGGTAGCTGACCACGTAGACCGCCGAGAGCAGGCCCGCGCGCTCGTGGGCGGCCGCCTGGGGCATCAGGATCCTCAGGACGGCGAGGAAGCCGGCACCGAAGCCGACGCCGGCGACCACGGTGGCGGCGAAGTACAGCCCGGTGGAGCCGAGCGCCAGGGCCGCCACCGTGCCGCCCATGCCCGCGATCAGGGCGGCCATGCCGAGACCGAGCACGGCGGACGGGCGGGCGGACCCCAGCAGCAGGGTGGCCACGCCGCCGGTGCCGGTCAGGGCGGCGACGACGAGCCCGGTGAGGAGCACGGCCTGGGGACCGGCCAGGGACCGGACGAGGCTCGGGCCCAGGGAGAGGATCAGTCCGCCCAGCGACCAGGTGGCCACGGCGGCGGGGAGCACCCACAGGGCGGTCCGGCGGGTGGCCCGGGGGAACCGCACCGTCGGCACGAGGGAGGCCAGCGCTCCCGGCTCCCGCGCGGTGGTCTCCGGGCCCAGCACGGTGGCCACGAGCTGCAGGGCCAGCACCGCGCCCAGGACCACGTAGACCAGCTGGACTGCGCCCGGGGCCGCTGCGACCAGCAGGCTCGAGCCGACCGCGCCGAGAGCCAGCCCCAGGCCCGGGCCGGCGCCGTTGAAAACCGTGCCCAGCCCCGGGCGCACCGCGTGCTCGAGATCGATCAGATAGGCACCCAAAGTGCCGACAGCCGCCCCGGTGGCCAGCCCCTGCAGCAGCCGCGCCAGGATCAGCGCCGCCGGGCCGTCCGCGCCGATGAACACCAGCATCGCCACGAGCTCCAGCGCCAGGGCGGCGAGGAGGACCGGGCGCCGGCCCAGGTGGTCCGAGAGCGAGCCCGCGACGAGGAGCGCGACGAGCAGGGCCAGCACGTAGGCGGCGAAGATGACCGTCAGCACCACGGGCGGGAAGGCCCACATCGCCTGGTAGAGGGGATAGAGGGGGCTGGGCGCACTGGAGGCGGCCATCAGGACCACGAGCACGGACGCCTGGACCCAGAACGCGGTGCGCTCGGAGAGGAGGGGACGGAGACGCCGACGCAGGGACGACATTCGGGCCTTTCGCAGAGACAGGAGAACGCGAAGATTTTGCGTTTGAGCGTAGCCCCCCTTCGCTAGAACGCAAAATATTCGCGTTATGCTGAGGGGTGCCCACCCCCGATCCCCGTCCAGGCGGCCGCGCCGCCCGTGTTCAGCAGGCCGTCCATGAGGCGGTGCGCGCCCTGCAGGCAGAGGAGGGCGGCGATGCCATCACCGTGCCCCGGATCGCAGCCAGGGCCGGCGTTGCGCCCTCGACGATCTACCGCCGGTGGGGAGACCTCGGCGGGCTGTTCGCCGACGTGGCCGTTGCCAGGCTCCGGCCCCAGGGCCCCCCGGACACGGGCTCGGTGCGCGGGGACCTCACGGCCTGGGCCGAGGAGTACATCGAGGAGGCCGCTTCCCCTACCGGACGGAAGTTCATGCGCGACATGGTCTCCGGCGGCACCGACGGTGCCAGCGCCCTCCGCGGGGGCGCCTACGCCCGGGAGCGGGTCGAGACCATGCTCGGGCGCGCGCGCCAGCGTGGCGAGACGGCCCCGGAACTCGAGGATGTCCTCGACGTGGTGCTCGCGCCGATCGTCTACCGCATCCTCTTCGAGCCGGGCGACCTGTCCCCGGAGCTCGCCCCCAGACTGGTCGGCCGCCTCTTCGGCTAGCCCACAAGCGGGCACTCCAGCATTCTTGGCCCCCGCAGGGCGGTCCGCGCCCCGGCGTGGTCCTATCCGGAGGCGACGGCGAAGAGCCCTACCACGCCCGCCAGGTAGAGGACCAGCACGATGAACGAGTCTGCCCCCATGCCAGCGATCCGCCGTTTCGGGCGGAAGATCAGGCTCATGACGTAGACGAGCGTGAGCAGGATGGCCAGGGCGGTGAGGTAGATGTCGGTGTTGTGGGCCTGGGGCAGCACCGGCTGGCCCGAGATGAGCACTGCGACGAGGAAGAGCACGGGCAGGAAGGCATTTCCGCCGAAGATGTCGCTGACGGCAAGTCTGTAGTCGCGCTGCTTGACGGACGCCAGGCCGGTGGAGATCTCGGGCAGGGAGGTGGCCACCGCCAGGATCGTGGCGCCGAACAGGACACCCGAGAGCCCGATGTGACCGGCGATCGCGTCGCCGCTCCGCTCGAGTGCGACGCCCGCGAGGAGCGTGGCCACGGCTGCCACGGTGAAGATGAGGGCGGCGCGGCCTGTGCTGACCTTGGCGCCCTTGCTGCCGTCCCCGGAGTCCTTGCTGTGCCCCTTCGGCTCGGCCTGGGACCCCGGGGCGTTGCCCTGCTCGTGCCACGGCAGGCCCTTCTGGCTGCGCTGGACGGCGAGGAGGCCGACGACCCAGACGGCCGTGATCAGGACGGCGGCGGGGGTCAGGCGGAAGGCCACCAGGCTCGAGGGCATCTGGCTGCCGGCGACGACGACTCCCAGGACCCCCACGACGGTGACGGCCTCGATGACGAGCGTCAGGGAGGACGCCCGGTACATAAGGGGTTCCCCTTTCCGCGTGCCGAAGGCATCCAGGACAACGAGGACCACGGTCTGGACCGCAATGCCACCGAGGATATTGCCGACGGCGACGCCCAGGTTGCCCGAGAGTGCCGCGCTGACCGTGATGGCGATCTCGGGCAGGTTGGTGGCGAGGGCGAGCAGGATCAGGCCGCCGAGTGCCGAGCCGAGGTGCAGCCGTGCGTCGAGGACGTCGGTCTGCTTCGAGAGCTGGATGCCCGCTACCCAGACCACCGCGGCTGCGGCGACGAAGAGCAGCAGGAGCGCCCAGACCGGCCATGATGACATCCGTGATCCTCCTCGCCTCTGAGGCCCTGGGGCAGGAGAGCCACCGGGCCGACGCCTGCCCTCCTTCCCGCTCATTGCGCGAGCCAAACAATTGCATAGACGCAATCGTTGCCCTAACATCACGGCTAAAGCGGACCGGCACCGCTGCGGCTGGACTCGCCTGGGAGACAGGCGGAGACGCCGCAGGCGCGTGAGGGCTCCTGCTTCCCCTGCCGCCACGATCTGATCGGCGTCATCCGACAAGGAGGTCCGGCATGAAGAGCACCCGTAATCCGCCCCGACAGGCCGCCGAGGGGTCCACTGACCTCGCGGCCGAGTACGTGGGGCTCGCCGATGCGCTGGCCAACCGGTTCAGGTGCCCGACCCATGACCAGGAGGATCTGCGCCAGGTGGCCCGGCTGGCTCTGGTGAAGGCTGCGAGGAGATACCGCGAGGACCTGGGCCACGGCTTCGTGCCCTACGCGGTGGTGAGCATCGAGGGGGAGATCAAGCACTACCTGCGGGACCAGAGCTGGATGGTCAGGCCGCCCCGTGCTGTCCTGGACCTGCGGCTCAGGATCCGCTCCGTCACGCCCCGGCTCCAGCAGCGGCTGGGCCGCGAGCCAACGACGCAGGAGGTGGCGGACGAGATGCACGTCTCCGTGGAGAGGATCATCGAGGCGAACGTCGCGGACTCCGCCAGGATGGCACCGTCAATCGAGGTACTCGATCGGGAGGAGGAGGGCGCCGAGGGGCCGCCCCTGAGGATCGCGGCCTGCGAGGACCCCGGATTCGCCCAGGTGGAAGCCGCCCAGACCGTGGCCGCCGCCCTCGCAGACGCCTCGCCCGAGGACCTCGAGCTCCTCCGCCTGCGCTTCGGCCTGGAGCTGACCCAGGCAGAGATCGCGCGCCGGCTGGGGACCAACCAGATGAATGTTTCGCGCTGCCTGAACCGGCTGTTCACGAGGCTGCGCCCGCGCGTGGGCGTCGACGCCTCGGAGTGGGGAGGCGCCTAGGCCGGCCGTCCGGGCCCGCCCGAGTGGCGGCCCACGAGCCGGACCCGCGGCTCAGCGGAGCGTCCGAGGCCGCCGAGGATGGCCAGCACGGTGGTGCAGGGCCAGCGCTCGAGGCAGTCCCCGCACCGCGATCCGACCTCTTCGCCCGCTGGGGCATGGATCTGAAGGAGCAGCTCGCAGGCCCCCAGCGAGTACGTGCCGTGGGACATCCCGCGCCTGCGGGCCTCGGGGATCATCTCGAGCATCGTCACGTGCAGCGACGAGGCCGTGTCGGGGAGGGGCATGCCTGTGAACATACCCGGCCGGCAGGACGGGGAAACCGAGAGCGCTCGAATCGGTTGCGGACAGGCGGCGGTGCCCGCCCCGCGCGTCGCGCAGGGCGGGCACGTCGGCCTGCCTGACCGGGACGGGTCAGTCCTCGGGATCGAGGACGAAGTCGTAGACCATCTCCTCGCCGTGGCCGTCCGCTGCCGGCCTGGGATCGAGGATGAGCTCGGGCTTGACCGCCGAGGCGATGTCGTCGTCGTTGTGCGCGTCGCCCGGGAAGTACAGCTGTGCCGTGATCTGCTGGTGCCCGGGCGCCGAGACCTTCACGTGGATGTGGGCGGGCCGCCACGCGTGCCAGCCGGCCGCGGCGATGAGCTTGCCGCATGCACCGTCGGTGGGGATCTGGTACGGCGCGGGACGCATGGTCTGGATCTCGAAGGTGCCGTCCTCGTCGGCCAGCACCGTTCCGCGCAGGTTCCACTCGGGCAGGCCCGGGGCGTACTGCGAGTAGAAGCCGGCACCGTCGGCGTGCCAGATCTCCACCTTGCCGGGCAGGCCCTTGCCGTCGAGGCCTCGGATCTGGCCCTTCCAGGTCAGCTCGGTGCCGGGCTCGTCGTCCCGGCGCGGCAGGCGGGCCGGCGTGGGCTCCTCGGGGGAGTTCGGGACGTAGTAGGGGCCCTCGATCGTGCCCTTGGAGCCCTTGCGGTCCTCGGTGGCGACCTCCTCGACCACGTGCTCGACCCACACGTCGAGGAAGAGCGGCCACTCGCCGTCCTCGCCCACGCCGATGAGCCACTCCTTGAGGGCGTTGTACTCGTCGTAGGTCACCTTGTGCTCGCGGATCGTGGCGTAGACGGCCTCGAGGACCTCGCGGGCCAGGAGCGAGACGCGCTCCTTCGGGACCTCCAGGCGGTTGCGCTTGCCGCTCTCCTTGAAGCGCTCGGTGGCCTTGCTGCCCGATTCGGCAGCCTTCGCGTCGAATTCGCTCAGGGTCTGGCTCATGGTCATCCTCCTCGATGATGTGCCTTGGAAAAGTGGTGATGTGCGGCACAGGGGCTCGCCTTGGCCTTCACGCTACGAGCCGCCATTGCGTCGACACAAATACCTAGTTCCATTGAATTGATATCCCCAACGTTTCAAAAGCACCCTTGGCCGACCCTAGGCAAAACCCCGGTGTGATCCACCCCACTCCTTGGAAGGATCGATCAAGCCCGCAACGAGGACGTCGTGGGCAGCCAGAAGGCAGAGGGAGGAAACCATGACGGAAGCTCTGGACCACGTCCGCGACCAGCTCTCCGACGCGCTCATCGAGGACGCATCGACCGGCACCTACCGCGCCAAGCGCAGCATCTTCACCGACGAGGAGCTGTTCGAGCTCGAGATGAAGTACATCTTCGAGGGCAACTGGGTCTACCTGGCCCACGAGAGCCAGATCCCCAACGTCGGGGACTACTTCACCACGTACATCGGCCGCCAGCCGGTCGTCATCTCGCGGGCCAAGGACGGCGAGCTGCATGCCCACATCAACGCGTGCAGCCACCGCGGGGCCATGCTGTGCCGCCGCAAGACGGACAACCGCACCACCTTCACGTGCCCCTTCCACGGGTGGACGTTCTCGAACAACGGCAAGCTGCTCAAGGTCAAGGACTCCAAGGGGGCCGGCTACCCGGAGCAGTTCAACACGGAGGGCTCGCACGACCTCACCAAGGTGGCCCGGTTCGAGAGCTACCGCGGATTCCTCTTCGGCAGCATCAACCCGGAGGTGAAGCCCCTCGCAGAGCATCTCGGCGAGGCCGCAAAGGTCATCGACCTCATCGTGGACCAGTCGCCGGAGGGCCTCGAAGTGCTGCGCGGCGCCTCGACCTACACCTATGACGGCAACTGGAAGGTCCAGGCCGAGAACGGCGCCGACGGCTACCACGTCTCCGCAACCCACTGGAACTACGCCGCGACCACCGCCCGCCGCGGCACCGGGGAATCGGCCAACGAGACCAAGGCCATGGATGCCGGCACGTGGGGCAAGCAGGGCGGCGGCTACTACTCGTTCGAGCACGGCCACCTCCTGCTGTGGATGTGGTGGGGCAACCCGCAGGACCGCCCGAACTTCGACAAGCGCGAGGAGTGGACCGAGCAGTTCGGGGCCGAGCGCGCGGAGTTCATGATCGGCGCCTCCCGGAACCTGTGCCTCTACCCCAACGTCTACCTCATGGACCAGTTCAGCTCGCAGATCCGGCACTTCCGCCCGATCTCCGTGGACAAGACCGAGGTGACCATCTACTGCATCGCCCCCAAGGGCGAGTCGGCCGAGGCCCGCGCGAACCGCATCCGCCAGTACGAGGACTTCTTCAACGCCACCGGCATGGCCACCCCGGACGACCTCGAGGAGTTCCGCTCCTGCCAGAAGACCTATCTCGCCACCGCCGCCCCGTGGAACGACATGAGCCGCGGCGCCGCCCACCAGATCACCGGGCCCGACGAGACGGCCAAGGGCCTGGGCCTGAACCCGATCTCGAGCGGCGTCAGGACCGAGGACGAGGGACTCTACCCGATCCAGCACGGCTACTGGCGCGAGCGCATGCGCGCCGCCGTCGACGCCGAGTCCAACTGACCCGCAGGCACCAGAAGGAGAACCCCATGACGCTGATGACCACGATTGTGCCCGGGACCATCGGGCTCGAGGACGTCCGCCAGTTCCTCTACCGCGAGGCCAGCTTCCTCGACGACCGCGAGTTCGACCGCTGGGTGGACTGCTACCACCCGGAGGCCGAATTCTGGATGCCCGCCTGGGCCGACGACGACACGCTCACCGAGGACCCGCAGCGCGAGATCTCGCTCATCTACTACCCCAACCGCGGCGGCCTCGAAGACCGCGTCTTCCGCATCAAGACCGAGCGCTCCGGCGCCACGAGCCTGCCCGACCCGCGCACCGGGCACAACATCACCAACGTCGAGATCCTGCGCCAGGAGGGCGACGTCGTCGACGTCCGCTTCAACTGGTTCACCCTCTACTACCGCTACAACACGGTGGACACCTACTTCGGAGTCTCGTTCTACACGATCGACTTCTCCGGCACCCAGCCGGTCATCACCAAGAAGAAGGTCGTCCTCAAGAACGACTACATCCACCACGTCGTGGACATCTACCACATCTGAGAAGGCCTTCAGGAGGACTCCATGACTGACACGAACCACTCCGTTGCCCTCGCCTTCGAGGACGGCGTCACCCGCTTCATCACGGTTGCATCCGGCCAGACGGTCGCCGATGCCTCCTACAGCGCCCGGATCAACATCCCCCTGGACTGCCGCGACGGCGCGTGCGGCACGTGCAAGGCCTTCTGCGAGAGCGGAAAGTACGACGGCGGCGACTACATCGAGGACGCGCTGAGCGACGACGAGGCCGAGGCAGGCTACTGCCTCCCGTGCCAGATGACCCCCGAGAGCGACCTCGTCCTGCGCATCTCCGGCACGGCCGAGATGGCCAAGAGCGGCATCGGCACGTTCCAGGCGACCATCGTCAAGCTCCACTGGTACGCCGACAACACCGCGGGCCTGACCCTCGCCGTCGAGGACCGCGAGAAGCTGGCCTACCTGCCCGGCCAGTACATGAATGTCCAGGTCCCGGGCACCGCCCAGGAGCGCAGCTACTCCTTCTCGAGCGGGCCCGACGCCGAGCAGCTCACCTTCCTGGTCCGCACCGCGCCGGACGGCGCGATGACCACCTACCTCAAGGAGCGGGCCGCCGAGGGCGACGCCCTGACGCTCGAGGGCCCCAAGGGCAGCTTCTTCCTCCGGGACGTCAAGCGCCCCGTGCTCATGCTCGCCGGCGGCACCGGGATCGCCCCCCAGCTGGCCATGCTCGAGAAGCTCTCCGTGGCGGCGTCCGCCTCGGCACCGAACAGCACCGTCCCCGCGTTCCCGATCCACCTCGCCTACGGCGCGACGTGGGACAAGGACCTCGTGGAGGTCGAGGCCCTCGAGCGCTACGCGGCGACGATCCCCGGCTTCACCTTCAGCACGATCGTGGCCGACGCCGAGTCGCAGCACCCGCGCAAGGGCTACGTCACCCAGCACCTGCTGCCCGAGCACCTCAACGACGGCGACGTGGACGTCTACCTGTGCGGGCCGCCGGCGATGGTCGACGCCGTGCGCCGCTACTTCGACGCCGAGGGCATCGAGCCGACGAACTTCTACTACGAGCGGTTCGCGGTCGGCGCGGCCGCCCCGGCCCTCGCGGGGGCGGGCGCGGCGTGAGCACTGCAGCGCGCGCAGCTACGGCAGCCGCCGCCGAGGCCCCCGCCCCGTCCATCCACGCCGGGCGGTTCGCCGGCAAGGCCGTGGTGGTCACTGGAGCGGCCCAGGGGATCGGCCGGGCCGTGGCCGAGAGGATCGCGGCCGAGGGTGGCGAGGTCACCCTCGTGGACCGCGCGGACCTCGTGCACGAGGTCGCGGAAGGCGTGCGCGGTGCCGTCAAGGGGGGCGGCACCGCGCACTCCGTCACCGCGGACCTCGAGACGTTCGACGGCGCGCTGGCGGCCGTCGAGGCCGCCGTCGCCGCGGCGGGGCGCATCGACGTCGTCATCAACAACGTGGGCGGGACGATCTGGGCCAAGCCCTACGAGCACTACACCCCCGAGGAGATCGAGAAGGAGGTGCGCCGCTCCCTGTTCCCCACGCTGTGGATGTGCCGGGCCGCCCTGCCGCACCTCATCGGCCAGGGCTCCGGGACCCTGGTCAACGTCTCCTCGGTGGCCACCCGCGGCGTCAACCGCGTCCCGTATGCCGCCGCCAAGGGCGGGGTCCGCGCCATCACCACCGCGCTCGCGCTCGAGGCGGCCCCGCACGGCGTGCGGGTCGTCGCGACCGCCCCGGGCGGGACCGAGGCGCCGCCCCGCGCCGTGCAGCGCGGACCGCTCCCCGCCTCCGAGCAGGAGAAGGAGTGGTACCAGCAGATCGTGGACCAGACGGTCGAGTCCTCGCTGATGAAGCGGTACGGCACGCTCGCCGAGCAGGCCGCAGCCATCTGCTTCCTCGCCTCGGACGAGGCCTCGTACATCACGGGCACCGTCCTGCCCGTGGCCGGGGGAGACCTGGGCTAGCCCGGCCGGACGCCGCCCCCGGCGCCCCCGCGGGGTCCGCGCTAGCCTCATAGGCATGCTGAATCCCCACGAGGACGTGGTTGCGCGCGACCGGGAGCTGACCGAGCTGGACAGCCTCCTGGCCGCCGGCCGCTGCGTGGTCATCGAGGGCCCGCCGGGCGTGGGCGCCACCGCGCTGGCCCGCGCGTCCGCCGCCCGCCGCACCGGGGCCACGCTCCTCCGGGCGTCCGCGACTCCCTGGGAGGAGTCGCTGGCGGGAGGCGTGCTCGCCCAGCTCGGCATCGCGCCCGGCCAGGACGGGCCGGGGCCGGCAGCCGAGCCGCCGCAGCACGCCGGCGGACAGCCCGAGTGGCTCCCCGCCGGCCGCGCGGCACTGGAACATCTCGGGGCCCTCGCGGCCCGGGGTCCCCTCCTCGTGCTGCTCGACGGCATCGAGCACGCCGACGCGCTCTCCCTCGAGGCCCTCGCCTTTGCGCTGCGGCGCGCCCCCGGTCCCCTCCCGGTCCTGGCCACGTGCACCGCCGCGGGCACCCGGCCGGACAGCGCGGCGGCGGTGTTCGCCGATGCGGTGGGCGCCCGCCGGCTGCGGCTGGGGCCCCTCACCCGCGAGGGCCTCCGCGAGCTCGCCGAGGCCCGGCTCGGCACAGGCCTCGCTCCCGCAGCACTCGAGGCCCTCTGGCGCGTGACCCGCGGGAACCCCGGCCTGGCTGTGACGTCCCTCGCGGAGGGAGTGGAGGAGCTCGGGGAGGCGGGATTCGCCGCGGAGGGGCCGCGCGGCGTCGTGCGGTCCCTCGCCACCCGGACCGCCGCCGCGCTCGCGGCCCTTCCACCCCCGGCCCGCGCCCTGGTCGAGGCGATGAGCGTCCTGGGCGGGGCGGTCGGCGCGGCCGAGGCCGCGAGGCTGAGCGGGCTGCCGGACGACGCCGCCCTCCTCGCCGCCGCCGACGCCGCCTGGGCCGCCGGACTCCTCACGGTCCGCCGGGAGGACGGTGCCCTGCGGCTCGAGGCGGCGGATCCGCTCGCCCTCGAGGCCGTCCACGACGCCCTCGGCCCGCAGCGGCGTGCCGGCCTCCACGCCCGCGCCGCGGAGGCCGCCGCCGGGACGGCCGAGCGGGTCCGCCACCTAGTGGCCGCCGCAGCCCTGCCCGACGCCGCCCTCGCGGCCACCGTGGACGGCCTCGCCGAGGCAGAGGCGGCCGACGGCGACTGGGGCGCCGCCGCGGATGCCCTCGTCGCGGCCGCGAGGCTCCACGTGGACCCCGCGCTGCGCGAGGACCGGCTCGTGCGGGCGGCGGAGGCGATGGTGGGCGCCGGCGACCTCGCCCGCGCCGCCCCCCTGGCCCGCCAGATCGAGTCGCTCCCGCAGAGTGCCGGACGCGACGCCGCGCTGGCCTACCATGCGATCCACACGGGCCAGGCGCGCCGGGCGGGCGTGCTGCTGGAGCGCGCCTGGGAGACCCGGCCGCCGACCGCCTCCGCCGACCTGTCCGCACGCATCGCCCAGTACCGGGTCCTCGACGCGCTCGGGAACTGGGACGGCCACGCCATGCTCGCGTGGACCGAAGCCGCGGTGCGGCTCGCCGGCCCGGACAGCTCAGCGGGCATCGAGGCCCGCGCCATGCTGGGGCTCGCCCTCGGGTCCCTGGGCCGCCGCGACGAGGCCCGCCGCGCCTACGATGAGCTCTCCGCCTCCCCGCACCTCGCCGCCCGCGACCAGCGCCTGCACCTGGGCAGGGGCTGGCTCGCCCTCGCCCTGGATGACCTCGACACCGCCCGGCTCGAGCTGCGCGCCGCGATCGCGCCCGCACCGCGGCCCGGATCCCTGCGCATCGGCCTCTGGGCCCATGCCTGGCTGGCCCGGGCCGAATTCGCCGTGGGCCGCTGGGACGATGCGCTCACGACGGCGCGCACCGGGCTCGCCCTCGATGGCCCCGTGGGGATGGACCTCGTCTCACCGCTCCTGCACCTTACCGTCGCCCAGATCAGCGCCCTGCGCGGGCAGCGCACAGTGGCGGCGCAGCAGAGCGCCCTCGCCCAGTGCGGCCCCGAGGCCTACCCCGTGATGCGGGCGGCCGCGGCCATGGCTGCCGCGGCCGTGGACGAGAGCGCCGGCGACTACGCCGGCGTGCTCCGCGCCTACGCGCCGATCGTCGCCGACCGCCCGCCGGGGCTCGACGAGCCCGGATTCTGGCCGTGGCAGGACGCGTATGCGAATGCCCTCGTCATGGTCGGCGACCTCGGGGCGGCGGATGCCTTCCTCACGCCGCTCGAGGAGGCCGCCCGGGCGGCGGGGCACCGGAGCACCACGGCGCGCCTCGCCTCCGTGCGCGGCCGCCTCCTCGGTGCCC
The DNA here is from genome assembly GCF_054782415.1 of Sinomonas soli. Classification (NCBI taxonomy): domain Bacteria; kingdom Bacillati; phylum Actinomycetota; class Actinomycetes; order Micrococcales; family Micrococcaceae; genus Sinomonas; species Sinomonas soli. The sequence goes on from NZ_BAAGSN010000015.1 coordinate 123,127, forward strand.
GCGGCGAGGCCGACGACGCGGTCCGGGTCTTCGAGGCGGCGCTCGCGGCCCTCGAGGGCCTGACCTTCCCCTGGGGCGTCGCGCGGGTCCGCTTCGCCTACGGTCAGACGCTGCGGCGCGCCGGGCGGCGCCGGGACGCCACCGCCGTCCTCGCCGCCGCGAGGGACGCCTTCGCCGCGCTGGGCGCGAGCGTCTACGTGGCCCGGTGCGAGCGGGAGCTGCAGGCGGCCGGCACCGGAGCCTTCCGCACCCGCCCGGGGGCCGCCGGGACGTCCGAGGCCGCCGCGCCGGACCCGTACGCCCCCGCACCGGCGGCCTTCACGTCCCAGGAGGAAGCGGTGGCGCGCCTCGTGGCCGCCGGTCACAGCAACCGCGAGGCGGCGCGCGAGCTGTTCGTCTCGGTCAAGACCGTCCAGTACCACCTCACTCGGATCTACGCGAAGCTCGGGATCGGGTCCCGCTCGGAACTCGCGGCCCTGTACCGGCGGGAGCCGCACGCCGCTCCGGATCGATCAATATTCGGCCAGTCTCAATGAGCCGTGATTGGGTATTTCTCCTGACAGAACAGTCGTCCTAACCTGAGGGGGAGGGGCGGGCCGACGAGGCGCCCCGCGGCGCGACGAGGAGAGCAATGGAGACCAGGCACCTGCGGTACTTCGTCGCCGTCGCCGAGGAGCGCCACTTCGGGCGCGCGGCGCAGCGCCTGCACATGGCCCAGCCGCCCCTGTCCCAGCAGATCAGGCAGCTCGAGGAGCAGCTCGGCACCCAGCTGTTCGAACGGACCACGCGCAAGGTCGAGCTCACGGCCGCCGGCCAGCTCCTCCTCGACCGCGGCCGCCGCATCCTCCAGGACCTCGAGGAGCTCGAATCGGACGTCGCCGAGGTCGGCGCCGGCGCCGCCGGGGTCCTCAGGATCGGCCTCTCCGGCTCGGCGACCTACCGCCTCCTCCCGGCGCTCGTGGCGAAGGCCCGGACCCACCTGCCCCGCCTCAAGCTGACCGTGCGCGGCGAGATGCTCACCCCCCAGATGGCCCTGGACCTCGAGGAGGGAAGGCTCGACGTCGCGGTCCTCCGCCCGCCCGTCAGCTCGCCCGAGCTCGACCTCGCCCCCCTGGAGCAGGACCGGCTCGTCGCCGCGCTGCCCGCCGGCTCCCCGCTCGCCCAGCGCCCCGAGCTCGACTTGGCCGAGCTCGCCGAGGAGGCCTTCGTGGGCTACCCCTCCGACTCCGTGGTCACGAGGACCTTCCGGCAGGCCTGCCGGGACGAGGGCTTCACCCCGCGGGTCATGCAGGAGGCCGCCGAGACGTCCACCCTGCTCTCGCTCGTCGCCGCCGGCATGGGCATGGCCCTCGTGCCGATGGAATCGCCCGCCTTCGCGTTCGCCGGCATCGTGTTCCGCCCGGTGCGCAACGCCCCCAGCATCGACCTCGCGGTCGCATGGCGCGCGGGGGAGCAGTCGCCCCTCGTGCACCGGTTCCTCGAACTGTTCGACACCGTCCCGGCAGCCGGGCGGGGTCCGCGCGGACCCCGCCCACTCGCCGTCGTCCGCTCCCCACTGCAGAAGGAGGCCGCGCGTGAAGATTGAGCGCATCGAGGCCATCCCCTACTCGATCCCCTACACCCACCCGCTGCGGTTCGCGAGCGGGGAGGTGCACGCCGCCGAGCACGTCCTGATCCGCGTCCACACCGACGACGGACTCGTGGGCGTCGCCGACGCCCCGCCGCGCCCGTACACCTACGGCGAGACGCAGGCGTCCATCATCGCCGCGGTGCGGGACCTGTTCGCGCCGCAGCTCGTGGGCCTGGACCCCCTGGACCGGGAGAAGGCGCAGCGGATCCTGGCGCGGACCGTCAACAACGCCACCGCCAAGGGTGCCGTGGACATCGCCCTGTGGGACCTCGTGGGGAAGTCCCTCGGGGTCCCCGTGCACCGGCTCCTGGGCGGGTACGCGGACGGCATGCGCGTCTCCCACATGCTCGGCTTCCGGCCCGCCCCCGAGCTGCTCGAGGAGGCCCAGCGCTTCCGCGAGCACTACGGGGTCACCACCTTCAAGCTCAAGACCGGCCGCCGCCCCCTCGCCCTCGACGTCGACGCCGTGCGCGTGCTGCGGGAGGGACTCGGGGACGAGGTGGAGATCTACCTCGACGCCAACCGCGGGTGGACGGCGAACGAGGCGATGGAGGTGCTGCGCCGCACGGAGGGGATGGGCCTGAGCGCGCTCGAGGAGCCGTGCGACGCGGCCGAGGCGCTGGGCCGCCGGCGGCTCGTGCAGCATTCGGCCATCCCGATCGTGGGCGACGAGTCCGTCCCCACGCCCGGGGACGCCTCCCGGGAGCTGCTCTCCGGGGGCTGCACGGCGATCTGCATCAAGACCGCCCGCAGCGGGTTCACCCAGGCCACCGAGATCCTCGGCCTCTGCACGGGCCTCGGCGTCGACGTCACCATGGGCAACCAGATCGACACCCAGATCGGCTCGCTCGCCACCGTGGCCTTCGGTGCCGCCCACGAGGCGAGCCAGCGCCGCGCCGGTGAGCTCTCCAACTTCCTCGACATGGCCGACGACCTCCTCGCCGAGCCGCTCGAGATCCGCGACGGCTCCCTGCGGGCCCGCGAGGTGCCCGGCGTGGGCGCCGAGCTCGACGAGGCCAAGCTGGCCCGCTACCGCCAAGACGCCTAGGAGGCTCCTGGTGCTGTACCTGGTCCGCATGGACGTCCGCCTGCCCGCGGACATGCCGCCCGCCGAGGCGGAGGAGATCAAGGCCCGTGAGAAGGCCTACTCGCAGTCCCTCCAGCGCGAGGGGCGCTGGCCGCACCTCTGGCGCGTCGCGGGGGAGTACGCGAACTACTCCGTCTTCGACGTGGACAGCCACGATGAGCTGCACGGGCTCCTGACGAGCCTGCCGCTCTTCCCCTACATGGACATCGATGTGACGCCGCTGGCCCAGCACCCCTCCGCCATCGCCTGAAACCTGTGCCACCGCAAGCTTTGCGCACCCGCAAGGGCAGGGCCGATACTGGGACGATGGAGAAGATCGGGTTCCGCACTCGCCGCGATCAGGTGGACGCCGTGATGAGGGCCGCCGACGTCCTCCTTCGTGTCGCTGCGACCTCCGTGGTCGAGGTCGAGGACCTCGTGACCACGCCGCAGCTGCGCGTCCTCGTGTTCCTGGGCTTCCGCGGCCCGCAGAACCTCGGTGCCGTGGCGCGCGAGCTCGGCGTGCACGCCTCGAACGCGACGCGCACATGCGATCGGCTGGTCGTCGCGGGGTTCGTGAGCCGCCGGGACGATCCCGCCGACCGGCGGTTCCTCCAGCTGGACCTCACCCCCAAGGGGCGCGAGCTCGTGGAGACCGTGATCGAGCACCGCCGGCGCGCCATCGCGGACGTGATCGGCAACGTGCCCGCCGGCTCCCGGGAGGCCGTGGCCACCGCGATGGCCGCCTTCGCGGACGCCGGCGGCGGCCTCGGCACCGAGGACGGCAGGTTCACCCTCGGCCTCGGCGGCTGAGCAGGCCGCCCGCCGTCAGCGCGGACTGCCCTTCAGCGCAGCTCCCCCGCCGCGAACACCAGCGCGATCGCCGCGTTGACGGCTGCGGCGCGGCGGCGCCTCGGATCCGCGCCCGCCAGCGCCGCCATCGTGACGGCGTGGATCACGTCGACCGCGCCGCCGAGGCGGTGGAGCGTGCGTCCCCCGCGGGCCGTCACGAGCGCCTGGACCAGGTGCCGGGCCCCGAGGACGCGGATCACCGTGCGCGCGCGGTCATCCGGCCGGTGGCCCAGGAGCAGGCGCTCCACCGCCCCCGGGGCCACCAGCTCGACCGTCCCGTAGGCCGCCCGGACCGTCTCGAGGGGCCTCACCGGGACCTCCGCACCAGTGCGCCGACCGCCGCGGCCGCCCCGGCCAGGACCACCCCGGCCGCGGCCGCCACCGCCCCATGGTGCTGCGACGCGACGAGCTGGAAGCTGCGCGGGGAGGACTCGGCGTCGAACACGCCGTGCGCGCCGAAGTCGCGCTCGGAGTCGGCGGGCTCCCAGAGGTTCACCGGCTGGTCCGGGTCCCGCGGGTCCGAGGTCTGCTGGGCCTTGAAGCCGGTCTTGGCCAGATAGCGGTCCAGGATCCCCGGCGCCACGGCATTGGCGATGAGCGTGGCAGCGGTGCTTCCGCCCACCCAGTACTCCCGCCGCTCCGGATGCGCGGCCGCGTGGAACACTCCGCGGGCCGCGACCTCCGGCTGGTAGATGGGCGGCACCGGCTGGGCGTGGTTCGGCAGGCGCGAGAGCACCCACGAGAACTGGGGCGTGTTCACCGCCGGCATCTGGACCATGGTGGTATGGATGCCGCTGTGCTCGTGGAGCAGCTCGGTGCGGAGGGACTCGTTGAAGCCCTGGATGGCGTGCTTGGCGCCGCAGTAGGCCGTCTGGAGCGGGATGCCGCGGTAGGCCAGCGCCGAGCCGACCTGCACGATCGTCCCCCGGTTGCGGGGCCGCATCCGCTTCAGGGCGGACATCGTGCCGTAGACGAAGCCGAGGTAGCTGACCTCGGTGACGCGCTTGTACTCCTCCGGCTCGATCTCGTGGAACGGCGAGAAGACCGAGGTGAACGCGACGTTGACCCACACGTCGATCGGACCGAGCTCCTTCTCGACCCGCTCGGCGGCTGCGTCGAGGGCCTCGTGGTCCGCGACATCCACGCGGATCGGCAGGGCCGTCCCGCCGGCGGCCTCGACGTCTGCGGCGGCCGCGGCGAGGCCCGCGTCGCCGCGCGCGAGGAGGGCGACGGCGTCGCCCGCCTTCCCGAAGGCGATCGCCGACGCGCGGCCGATCCCTCCGCTCGCCCCGGTGACGACGACGATGCGGCGTGCTGTTCCCATCTGGACCTCTCCTTCGGTTCTGGCGGTTCTGTCGGTGCTGGCGTCTGTCCGCGCTGGCGCGGGCGTCCCGTCAGCTCGTGTGCGGTTCGATCCCCCAAGTGGCGGTGTGGGATTCCCCGGGCTCCAGGGTGAGGAGCCCCTCGCCGGAATTGAAGGCGTCCGGGGCGCAGGTCATGGGTTCGACGCCCAGGCCGGTGCGGCGCCGATCCTCCTGGGGCAGGCTGTCCCCGGTGAAGATCTCGAAGTAGGGGTAGGCCTCGTCAGCCCACAGGGCGATCGCGGGCGAGCCGTCGGGGTGGGCGAGCCGGACGCGCGCCCGGCCGTCGTCGTCGCGCGCGAGATCGGTGTAGGTCACGTCGATCTGCCGGGTGCCGAGGGGCTGCGGGCTGCGCAGGTCGTACTGGGTGCCCTCCACCGGCTCGTGCCCGGTGGGGATGCCCTCGGCGTCGACCGGGAGGTACACGCTGCCGGGTACCTGGGCGTGCGCCCCGTCGATGACGCGCGTGCCGACGGTGAGATAGGGGTGGGCGCCCGTGCCGAAGGGGCACGGCGTGCTGCTGCGGTTCACCGCGGTGGTGCGGACGGAGAGGCCCGAGGCGTCGAGCCGGTACTCGAGGCGGCACGAGAGGACCCAGGGCCATCCCTGGCAGGCGTGCTGGGTGTGGACGAGGCTCAGGTAGCTCTCCGACTGCTGCTCGACCTCCCAGTTCGCCCAGCGGGTCAGCCCGTGGATCGCGCCGCCCTTCGCGGGCTCGCTGAGGTCCAGCTGTTCGGTGCGGCCGTGCCAGTCGTAGCGCCCGTGGCGGATGCGGTTGGGCCACGGGATGAGGGACTGGCCGCGGGCGCCGGTGCACATCTCGTCCTCGTCGTAGCCGTCCAGGACGTCGTGGCCGTCCACCGTGTAGCGGCGCAGGGCGCCGCCGACCTCGGTGACCAGGGCGGTCTGCCCTGCGAACGCCAGGGTGAACTGTCGCCCCGAGGGCGGCACAGCCTCCTGGGCGGCGGGGGTGCCTTCTCCTGCGTCCATGCTGCCGCTCCCTTCCGTTCGGGATGCTCCCGTGATGGAGCACCGCTCGGTCCGTTCGCAACGGTTGCGTACCCGCAATGGTCCACGGCGAAACACCGTCGCGCCTTCCGAGGGCGCCTCGGGGTGAAAATTATTGCGTCAACGCAACGATTGCCCTAGCCTGCTGCCATGGTTGGCAGCGTCGAGGAGTTCCCGCCCCATGTCCTGCGCGAGTACGCGATGCTGGCCGACGGGGAGCGTGCGGCGCTGCTCGGGCCGCGTGGCGACATCGTCTGGATGTGCGCGCCGCAGTGGCACGATGATGCCGTCTTCTCCTCCATGATCGGCGGTTCCGGCAGCTTCGCCGTGACCCCCACCGACCCCCGGTTCGTCTGGGGCGGCCGCTACGAGGACGGGACCCTGATCTGGGTCAGCCGCTGGATCACGCCCGGCGGGATCGTCGAGTGCCGCGAGGCCCTCGCCTACCCCGGCGACCCGCACCGGGCCATCATCCTGCGCCGGATCAGGGCCGTGGAGGGGCCCGCCGAACTGCGCGTGGTGGTCGCTCCGCGGGCGGGCTTCGGCCGGCACCGGATGTCCCGGCTGCGCGAGGACTCCGAGGGGGTGTGGAGCGCCCGCACGGGTCCGCTGCAGATCCGGCTGACGGGCGCGGCCGGGGCGAAGGCGGTGGACGGCGGGCTCGAGTTCACGGTGCGGCTGGAGGAGGGGGGCCGGCACGACCTCGTCCTGGAGGTCTCCGACGCCGAACTCCCTGCCGAGCCGGTGCGCCCGGACGAGACGTGGAGCGCCACCGAGTACGGCTGGCACAAGGAGATTCCCCAGTTCGAGAACACCATCGCGTCCGACGACGCACGGCAGTCCTACGCGGTGCTCCGCGGCCTCACCGGGGCGGGGGGCGCGATGGTCGCCGCGGCCACCATGGGCCTGCCCGAGCGCGCAGAGCAGCGGCGGAACTACGACTACCGCTACGCGTGGATCCGGGACCAGTGCTTCACCGGGATCGCGGTCGCCTCGTGCAAGGAGTTCCCCCTCCTGGACGACGCCGTGGCCTTCGTCGCCGCGAGGCTCCAGGAGGACGGGGCGCAGATGCGCCCGGCCTACACGGTCGACGGCGGCCGCGTGCCGGACGAGCACGACGTCGGCCTTCCGGGCTACCCGGGCGGCTCCGGCAAGGCCGGGAACTGGGTCAACGACCAGTTCCAGCTCGACGCGTTCGGGGAGGCCCTCCTGCTGTTCGCCACCGCGGCCGACCACGACCGTCTCGACCTGGACCAGTGGAAGGCCGCGGAGATCGCGGTGGAGGCGATCGCGCAGCGGCACGACGAGCCCGATGCCGGGATCTGGGAGCTGGAGCCCGCGCGCTGGGCGCACTCCCGCCTGATCTGCGCCGCGGGCCTGCGGGCCATTGGCCGGCATGCCCCCGCCCGGCAGGGCTCCCGCTGGACCTCCCAGGCCGACGAGCTCATCGCGGACGTCACGAAGGACTGCCTCCACCCCAGCGGCCGCTGGCAGCGCGCCCCCCACGACGAGAGGGTCGACGCCGCACTCCTCCGGCCGGTGCTGCGCGGCGCGCTCGCCCCCCAGGACCCCCGGTCCGTCGCGACGCTGGCCGCCGTGCGGGAGGACCTGGCGCGCCACGGCTACGTCTACCGGTTCCGGCAGGACGAGCGGCCCCTCGACCAGTCCGAAGGCGCCTTCCTCCTGTGCGGGTTCGACCTCGCGATGGCGCTGCACCAGAGCGGTGACCCCATCAATGCCGCGCGGTTCTTCGAGCGCAACCGGGCCGCGTGCGGCACGTCGGGGCTGTTCACCGAGGAGTACGACGTCGAGCAGCGCCAGCTCCGCGGGAACTTCCCGCAGGCGTTCGTGCACGCCGCGATGCTCGAGGCCTCGCGCCGGCTCGCGGACGAGCCGCCGCCGTGGGGCGGCCTCAACACCTGAGGGCCGTTACGGCGTCGTGGTGGCCTGCCGCTGGAGGCCGCCGACGAAGAACATGATGAGGATCAGGAGCACTGCCGCCACCGGGCCGTCCCCCCAGCCCAGGCCCCCCACCTCCGGGCCCTTGCCGGTCCAGTCTGCGAAGGAGGCGCCGAGCGGACGCGTGAGGATGTAGGCGCTCCAGAACGCGGCGGTCTCGGGCAGGCCCACCGAACGCCGGCTGAGCAGCGGAACGGCGAACAGGGCCGCGAAGACGATGCCGGCAGCGAGGAACCCGAGCCCAGCCGTGTAGGCGAGGAGGTCTCCCGCCGCCGTCCCGAGGGCGAAGGTGGCGCAGACCGCGGCCCAGTAGAACAGCTCGGACCGGCCGGCGGTCACGCTGTGGATGGACAGCGTCCCCTCGGTGCGGTGCCAGAGCCAGAAGATCCCCGCCAGCACCACGGCGAATCCGGCGGTCGAGGCCGCATAGGGCACGGCGAGGACCACGTGGAGCACGTCCGCTGCCATGGTCCCGAAGACGGCGACCATGGCCACGGCCGCCCAGTACACCCATGGGACGTACCGGCGCATGCGCAGCTGCAGGGCCAGCGCGGCCGCGAAGAGGAGGAAGGCGCCGCCGACCGCGAGGTACGGGTCCACGGTGGTCACGAGGGCGTCGGAGGCCGACTCGCCCAAGGCGGTGGTCAGGAGCTTCACCGCCCAGAACGCGGCGGTGACCTCGGGGACCTTCCGGAGTGCGGAGGCCTGCTGCAGGCGGGGACTGGCCGCGGTCGGGCCGGATCCGGGACGTGTCATGGGATGAGGCTAGGGGCTCCGGTCTAAGCGATCTCTAAGAACTCCCCGTCCCGGTCGTGTCCGGCGGCAGCCTTCCGTAGGCTAGGCGCGGAACGCCCGCGGCAGCACCGCGGGACGTCCAGCAGACCGCAGCCGAGCGAAGGGGACCCTATGTCCTACACAGCAGCCGATGACCGCTATGACCGCATGGAGTACCGCTTCACCGGCAGGAGCGGGCTCAAGCTCCCGGCGCTCTCGCTGGGCCTGTGGCAGAACTTCGGCAACGACCGGCCCGAGGACACCCAGCGCGCCATCCTGCGCCGGGCGTTTGACCGGGGCGTGACCCACTTCGACCTCGCGAACAACTACGGGCCGCCGTACGGCCGCGCCGAGGAGAACATGGGCCGGTACCTCAAGGACGACTTCGCGCCGTACCGCGACGAGCTCGTCATCTCCACCAAGGCCGGGTGGGACATGTGGCCCGGCCCCTACGGACAGGGCGGCGGCTCCCGCAAGTACGTGCTCGCGAGCCTGGACCAGTCGCTCAAGCGGCTCGGCCTCGACTACGTGGACATCTTCTACAGCCACCGGTTCGACCCGGACACGCCGATCGAGGAGACCATGATGGCGCTCGACGCCGCGGTCCGCTCGGGCCGAGCCCTCTACGTGGGCATCTCCTCCTACTCGGCGGCGAAGACCCTGGAGGCCGCGCAGATCGCCCGCGACCTCGGCACCCCGCTGCTCATCCACCAGCCCTCGTACTCGATGCTCAACCGCTGGATCGAGGAGGACCTCCTCGACGAGCTGGCCACCCAGGGCATGGGCTGCATCGTCTTCACCGCCCTCGCCCAGGGCGTGCTCACCGACCGCTACCTCAACGGCATCCCCTCGGACTCCCGGGCCGCCCGCAAGGGCTCGACCATCCAGGAGGGACACCTCGACGAGGCCACCCTCGCCCACGTCCGCCGGCTCAACGACATCGCCGCCGCCCGCGGGCAGAAGCTCGCCCAGCTCGCCCTGCAGTGGGCACTGCGCGATCCCCGGGTGACCTCCGCCGTGATCGGGGCGTCCTCGGTCGAGCAGCTCGACACGAACCTCGACGCCCTCTCCGGGCCGCCCCTGACCGCCGAGGAGCTCAACGCGATCGACCGCGACGCCGTCGACGCCGGCGTGAACCTCTGGGCCAAGCAGACCGCCGAGTAGGGCCGCCGGCGCTCGAGGCGGAGCCGGTCGAGAACCGACCGGCTTTGGCCTCCGGCTCGCGGCGTGCCGGCCATATCTGACGGCGTGTCTGGACAGCGGCCGCCTGAAGTCGGTCGGATTCGCCCTGCCCCCGCATCGCAGGGACATGCCCCCGCATCGCAGGGACATGACCCCTCAACGCGGGGGAGGCCCGCCGGTGCTCATCGCCGGGCGCGGGTCTCCTCAGCGTGTGGCAGGCTCCTTGGGCGCCGGGGAGGCCGGGGCCCCGGGGGAGGGCGTCCGGGCCAGGCGGGAGGGCCACCAGATCGCGCGCCCCACGTCGTAGGCCACGGCCGGCACGAGCAGCGACCGCACCACCACGGTGTCCAGCAGCACCCCGAACGCGACGATGAAGGCGATCTGCACGAGGAACAGGATGGGGATGACCCCGAGGGCAGCGAACGTCGCCGCGAGCACGATCCCCGCGGACGTGATCACTCCGCCGGTCAGGGAGAGCCCGCGCAGGATCCCCGGCCGGGTCCCGTGCGCGAGCGACTCCTCCCGCACCCGGGTCATGAGGAAGATGTTGTAGTCCACGCCCAGGGCCACGAGGAACACGAACCCGAACAGCGGCACGGCGGCGTCCGCCCCGGGGAATCCGAACACGTGGTTGAACACGAGCGCCGAGACTCCGAGCGCGGCCGCGTAGGAGAGCACCACGGAGCCGATGAGGATCAGCGGTGCCACGAGCGAGCGCAGCAGCAGGATCAGCACGAGCAGGATCACGCCGAGCACGAGGGGGATGATCCTGCGCAGGTCGGCCTGCGCGGTGAGGTTCGTGTCGAGCGCGATGGCGGTCACGCCGCCCACGAGCGCCTGCGGGTCGACGGCGTCGAGCGAGGACCGCAGGTCGGTCACCGTCCGCTCGGCCTCGGCGGAGTCGGGCTGGCTCGCGAGCACGGCGTTGACCAGCACCCGCCCGTCGCGCACGACGGCGGCACTCGCCCCCGCGCCCGGCGCACCGGGCGCCGTGGCCCCGGCATAGACGGAGGCCGAGCTGATGCCCGGGGTGTCCTGGACCTCCTTGAGCACCTCGGCCGCCCGGTCCTGGGCGGCCACGACCACCACGGGGCTGCCGGAGCCGGCGTCGAAGTGGCGGGCGAGGGCCTGCTGGCCGGCCACGGAGTCGGTCGCGGTGAGCACGAGCTGGGTCTCCTCGACCCCGTTCGCCTTGAGCTGGGGCAGCCCGGCGGCCCCGAGGCACAGGAGCACGAGGGCCACGATCCACGTGGTGCGGGGTCGCCGGGCGATGAGCCCCCCGACGCGCCGCCACAGGCCGCGCACGCCCTCGAGCCCCTCGGGCGAGCCGGACGGGTCGCCCGCCGTGTCTCGGCCCGCTGCGCCGCGGCCCGCCGTGCGGCCGCCCGCCGTGCCCCGGGCGGCCGAGGCCCCGGCCCCCGCGGCGGGTGCGGCGTGCCGCGGAGCCGCGTGCCCGGCGTCGTACGCGGGACGCAGCGGCCAGAAGGCCGAGCGGCCCAGCAGCACCAGCAGCGCGGGCAGGAACGTGAGCGAGGACAGGAGCGAGAAGGCGATGCCCAGCGCGGCGATCGGCCCGAGGCTGCGGTTCGAGTTCAGGTCGGAGAAGAGCAGGCACAGCAGGGCCAGGATCACGGTGGCGCCGGAGGCGAGGATGGGCTCGAACGCGGCGCGCCAGGCCCGGCGCATGGCGTCCCAGCGCGATTCGACCGTGTGGAGGGCCTCGCGGTAGCGGGCCACGAGGAGCAGGGCGTAGTCCGTCGCCGCGCCGATCACGAGGATCGAGAGGATGCCCTGGCTCTGGCCGTTGAGCGTGATCCAGCCGGCCTTCGCGAACCAGTAGATCGCGAGGATCGCCCCGCACAGCGCCGCGATTGCGGAGAACAGCACCACGAAGGGCAGCACCACGGAGCGGTAGACGAGGGCGAGGATCACGAAGACGGCTCCGACGGCGACGAGCAGCAGGATGCCGTCGATCCCGCCGAAGGCCGAGACGAGGTCCGCGGTGAGCCCGGCGGGGCCCGTGACGTAGGCGCGAAGGCCGCCGGGCACCGTGCCGGCCACGTCCCGCAGGCCGGAGACTACCGCGCGGACCTGGTCTGCGTCCGCGACGGGGACGATGAACTCGGCCGCCCGGCCGTCCTTGGACGGGATGGGGCCGGTCACGCTCGAGGGCGCGCCACCGGTGGGCTGGGCCACCCCCTCGACGGACGCGAGCTTGGCCGCGAGGGGGGCGAGGGCGGCCAGGTCGTCCCGGGAGAGCTGGCTGTCCTTCTCCACGACCACGAGCGCCGGGATCGCGGTGGACGCCGTGAACTTCTCCTGCCAGGCCCGCACCTCCGTGGACTCGGCGCTCGCCGGGAGGAAGGTCGCCTGGTCGTTGCTCGAGACGGAGGAGAGCTTGCCGAAGGTCGGGCCGCCGAGCCCGCTGAGGGCGAACCAGGCGAGGACGAGGAGGGTGGGGAAGAGCCAGCGCAGGCCCCGCCGGAACGTCGTCATGGATGGTCCTCTCGGGGGGCCGCGGCGGCGGCGGGTGCGGTGGGGGCAGGGGCTGGAGCGGGGCCGCCGGCGGAGCGGTCGGCCTCGGCCGCCGCGGCGATCCGCGAGGCCATGCCGCGGAAGATCACCCCATGGAAGGGGAGCACGGAGAACCAGTACAGCCGCCCGGCGAGCCCGTGGGGGACGAACACGGCCCGCTGGGAGTAGGTGCTGCCGGTCCCTCGGGGCTCCACCGTCATCTCGAGCCACGCACGGCCCGGCACGCGCATCTCGGCGCGCAGCCGCAGGAGCCGGCCGGGCTCGAGGGCCTCGACGCGCCACCAGTCCAGGGCCTCGCCGAGCTGGAGCCGGTGCGGGTTGCGGCGCCCGCGGCGCAGGCCCACGCCGCCCACGGCCTTGTCGATCCAGCCGCGCACGGCCCACGCGAGGGGGAACGAGTACCAGCCGTTCTCGCCGCCGATCCCCTCGACCACCTCCCAGAGGCGCTCGGGCGGCGCGGTGGAGGCCTCGGTGCGCACGTCGGTGAAGACGGTGCCGCCGGACCAGCCCGGATCGCTGGGCAGCGGGTCGCTCGGGGCGTCCAGCGGCGAGGAGCTGGCCCAGGTGGTCTCGACCTCGCCCTTGGCGATCTTCCCGAGTGCGAGCTCCACCGCACGCTGGTAGGACGTGAGGCCGCCCTCGGGGCGGCGGACGTAGGCGTCGATGGTGTGCTCCCGGACCACGCAGTCGTTCTGCAGCGACTCGACGAGCGGGATCGCGAGGGCTCGCGGGATCGGGGTCACGAGGTTGACCCACTGGGCCGCGAGCCACGGTGTGAGCACCGGCAGGGCGAGGATCACGGGCGGCCGCAGGCCCGCGGCCTTCGCGTACCCCCGCATCATGTCCGCATAGGTGAGCACGTCCGGGCCGCCGATGTCGAAGGGCTGGTTCACGTCGGAGGGGAGGTCCGCGGCGGCCTCGAGGTAGTGCAGGGCGTCCCGGACGGCGATCGGCTGGACCCGGTTGAGCACCCAGCGCGGGGCCGGCATGACGGGCAGCACGTCTGTGAGGTGGCGGACCATCTCGAAGCTCGCCGAGCCGGAGCCGATCACGAGCCCGGCCTGCAGCACTGCGGTGGGCACCCCGGATTCCAGGAGGATCCGGCCCACCTCGGTGCGGGAGGCGAGGTGGCGGCTGAGCCGGGTGCCGGGGTTGAGGCCGCTGAGGTAGACGATCCGCCGCACCCCGGCCTCCCGGGCGGCCGTGCCCAGCGTCTCGGCGCACGCGCGCTCGCGGGCAGGGAAGTCCGCGTCGGCGTGGCTGCCCATCGAGTGCACGAGGTAGTAGGCGACCTCGGCCCCGGCGCACAGCTCGGCGGCCGCCCGGGGGTCGTCGAGGCTCCCGGTGACCACCTCGACGTCGTGCCCCCAGGGCACGTCGCGGAGCTTGGAGGCGTCCCGTGTCAGCACGCGGACGCGGTTGCCGGCGGCGAGCAGGCGGGGGACGAGGCGGCCCCCGATGTATCCGGTGGCGCCGGTGACGGCGATGACGCGGCTCATGCGGGGGGCTCCTTGGAACGGCGGGTGGGAGTGCGGCCGGGGCGCCCGGCCCTGAGGCGTGCGGCGATCGCCACGGCGAGCACGACGGCGGCCGCGACCGCCGCGGTGCCGCCCACCTCGGGCATCGCGAGGGGGCCGGTGAGCCGCCCCACGGCGATCCAGGCGAGGCCCCACGCGAAGGAGAGCAGGGGCGAGATCCGGCCGCGCAGGGCCAGGGCCACGCCGACGGCGACGGCCACGGCGAGGACGACGATGGCCACCGCCGCCGCGCTGGTCCCGCCGGGCAGGGCGGGCCGGGCCTCGCCGGGGGCGATGCCGAGCAGGGCGGCCACGAGGGCCGCGGCGTTGGCGACCGTGGCCACGCAGATCCACCCGAGGTACAGGCCGAAGGTGCCGTCGGAGACCGTGGCCTCTAGGAAGGAGCCCGCCGGGGTGCTGAGGTGGAGCACGAGCATGCGGCACAGCACGGCGAGGAGGGCGAGCATGACCGCGAGCGTGGTCGGCAGCGCGACGGAGGGCGAGCCGAGCTGGGCCGCCCAGAGCCACGCCGCGTTGAGCAGCATGGACGCGGCCGCCCAGGGGCGCAGGGCCCGCTGCCGCCCGCTGGCGAGGGCGGGGGGCAGGAACTGCCACACGGCGTAGGCCAGCAGGCCCAGGTAGATGAGGCTCCAGATCGAGAAGGCGGCGGCTGCCGGCGCCACGGGCGTGGCTGTCGCGGAGAGGTAGCCGCCGGCGGCGTCCTGGACGGTCGTGCCGCCGAACGCGCCGGAGCCCCAGGCCGCCAGGACGATCGCCGCGACGGCGGACGCGGCCGTGAGGGCTGCGGCGGCCACCGGACTGGGCCGGGCCCCGTGGGCGGTGTGTTCCTGCTGGTGCATCGCTCCCCCTTTACATCCGAACGATCCTAGACAATCATATTTGTAGTTAATCGAGACATCAAGAAGTCGAGAGGACGGGCTGGGAACGGCCCCCAGAGGAGGACCCATGCGATCCGCGACCACGACCCCCGGTCTCACGCTTCCCACCCCCAGGGCCCGCGCCGCCGAGGCCGCCGAGCCCCAGGAGCCTGGCCGCCGGCTCACCTGGGACGAGGTGGGGCCGGCCACCGAGCGGGTCCTCGAGACCTGGGTGGGCGCCTCCCGCGGCACCGCCGGCACCCCCGGGCTCGCCCTCCTGTGGGAGCGGATCGAGGAGTGCCTGCAGGGCGGCAAGCGGCTGCGGCCCCAGCTCGTCTTCCACGCCTACTCGGCCTTCGGCGGCACCGATCCCGAGGCCTGCGCGACCCTCGGGGCCGCCGTCGAGCTCCTCCACGGCGCGCTCGTGGTGCACGACGACGTGATCGACCGCGACTTCGTGCGCCGCGGCCGCACCAACCTGGCCGGGCAGTACCGCGAGGACGCGGCCGCGCGGGGCCTGCCCGACGCCGAGGCCCGCCACCTCGGCGCCTCCATCGCCGTGATCGCCGGCGACCTCCTCCTCGCCGGGGCCTTCCGCCTCGCGGACCGGGCCTGCCGCGACGAGGAGCTGGCCCCGCGGATCGCGGATGTGCTGCACTCCGCCGTGACGGACGCGGCGGCGGGGGAGCTCGACGACGTGCTCATGGCGCACGATGCCGGGCGCACCGTCGAGGACGTCCTCGCCATGGAGCAGCTCAAGACGGCCGCCTACTCCTTCGCGGCCCCGCTGCGCCTCGGTGCCATCCTCGCCGGCGCACCGGCCGACCGCGCCGAGGACGTGGCCCGGGTCGGCATGCTCGTGGGCACCGCGTACCAGGTCATCGACGACGTCCTCGGCACCTTCGGCGACGCCGGCCAGACCGGCAAGTCGGTCACCTCGGACCTGCGCGAGGGCAAGCTGACCGTCCTCACCGCCTACGCGAGCAGCCACCCCGACGTGGCCCGCCACCTGGCCCCCGGCACCGCCTCGCCCGGCGAGGAGGCCGACGTCGACCGCGTCCGGGCGGCCCTCGAGGCCAGCGGTGCCGAGTCCTACGCGCTGACCCTCGCCCACTCGATGGTCACCGACGCGCTCGAGGAGGCCCGCCGCGGGGACCTGCCCCCGGCGCTGCGGTCCGAGCTGACCCGGATCTGCAACCACGTCCTCCACCGGGAGCGCTGAGATGGGGCCCCTCGAGGCGTACACCGCCGCCGCCGTGGCCGGCGCCGCCGTGGTGATCCGCCGCTACTCGACCTCGTTCGGGCTCGCCTGCCGGCTCCTCGGCGCCGGGCAGCGGGAGGACATCGAGAACGTCTACGCCCTCGTGCGGATCGCCGACGAGGCCGTGGACGGGGCCGCCGCCGAAGCCGGGCTCACCGGCCCCCAGGTCCTGGCCCAGCTCGACCGGCTCGAGGAGGAGGCGACCCTGGCCCTCGAGCTCGGCTACAGCACCAACCCAGTGGTCCATGCGTTCGCCCAGACCGCGCGGCGCGCAGGGATCGGGGGCGACCTCGTGGCCCCCTTCTTCGCCTCGATGCGCCGCGACTGCGACCCGCACGCCCACTCCGCGGACTCCCTCGGCGCCTACATCTACGGCTCGGCCGAGGTGGTGGGCCTCATGTGCCTGCGCGTGTTCCTCGCCGGGCTGGCCGTGCTCCCCGCCGACCGGGCCGCGATGGAGCACTCGGCCCGCTGCCTCGGGGCGGCATTCCAGAAGGTCAACTTCCTGCGCGACCTCGGGCAGGACGGCGAGGAGCTCGGCCGCGCCTACTTCCCCGGCGTGGACCCGCGGCGCCTGACCGAGCAGCAGAAGCACGCCCTCGTGGCGGACCTGCGCGGCGACCTCGACGCCGCCCTCCCGGGGCTGCGCATGCTCCCGCCCGGCCCGCGGCGCGCCGTGGCCCTCGCCCACTCGCTCTTCTCCGAGCTCGCCGACCGCATCGACGCGTGCCCGGCCCCGGTGCTGTTCACCACCCGGGTCCGCGTCCCCGGGCACGTCAAGCTGCGCCTCGCCGCCGCCGCGGTGGCGGGGACGGGCCCCGCGTTCGCGCACGACGCCGGCGGCTCCCCGGCGGCGGCCGAGGGGAGGGCGGCGTGAACCGCCCCCAGCGCCAGCGCCCCGCGAGGATTCCGGGCCGGCCCCGGCAGCCCAGCACCGTGGTGGTGATCGGCGGCGGGATCTCCGGCCTCGCGACCGCGGGCCTGCTCGCCAGGGACGGCCACGCGGTCCAGCTCCTCGAGCAGCAGCCCGCCCTGGGCGGCCGCGCCGGCCGCTGGGAGGCGGACGGCTTCCTCTTCGACACAGGCCCCTCGTGGTACCTCATGCCCGAGGTGATCGACCACTGGTTCCGCCTCATGGGCTCCAGCGCCCCCGCCGAGCTGCGCCTGCACCGCCTCGACCCCGGCTACCGCGTGTTCTTCGAGGGCGAGCAGCGCCCGGTGGACGTGCCGGCCGGGCGGGAAGCGGCCGCCGCCCTGTTCGAGTCCCTGGATCCCGGCTCCGGGGGAGCCCTGACCCGGTACCTCGAGGAGGCCGAGGACGCCTACGCCGTGGCGCTGGCGCACTTCCTCTACGACGACTTCGCCTCCCTCCGCGGGCTCGCCCACAGCGAGGTCCTCCGGCGCCTCCCGCGCCTGGCGGCCCTCCTCGGCCAGACCCTGCACGGGCGCGTGGCCCGGCGGTTCACGGACCCTAGGGAGCGCCAGATCCTCGGCTACCCGGCCGTGTTCCTCGGCACCACCCCCTATCGGGCCCCCGCCCTCTACGAGCTCATGAGCCACCTCGACCTCACTCAGGGGGTCCTGTACCCCGAGGGAGGATTCGCGGCCCTCGTGGACGCGATGGAGCGGTTGGCCCGCGCCGCCGGCGTGCAGATTCGCACGGGCGCGCGGGCCGAGAGCATCGTCACCGGCCCGGCCCCCGGCGGGGCCCGGGTCGAGGGCGTGATCTGGAGCGACGCCGACGGGCGCCAGCACCGCGCCGGCGCCTCCGTGGTGGTCGGCGCCGCGGACCTGCACCACCTCGAGACGGAGCTCCTTCCACCGGCGCTGCGCAGCCAGCCCGAGTCCGCCTGGGCCCGGCGCGATCCGGGCCCGGGGGCTGTGCTCGCGTGCCTGGGCGTCCGCGGGGCGCTGCCCGAGCTGGCCCACCACAGCCTGTTCTTCTCGCGCGACTGGCAGGACGGCTTCGCCCGGATCGGCGAGGGCCGCGCCCCCGCCGCCACGACCTCCCTGTACGTCTCCCGCACCAGCGCCACCGACCCCGGCGTGTCCCCGGCCGGCGACGAGAGCCTGTTCGTCCTCGTGCCCACCGCCGCCGCCCCCGCATGGGGCCGCGGCGGCGTGGACGGGGCGGGCTCGCCGCAGGTCGAGGCGATCGCGGACGGCGCGGTCCGGCAGATTGCCGGCTGGGCCGGGATCCCGGACCTGGCCGAGAGGATCGCGGTGCGCCGCACCCTCGGCCCCGCGGACTTCGCCCAGGACGTCAACGCGTGGCGCGGTGGCGCCCTCGGGCTCGCCCACACCCTCGGGCAGAGCGCTTTCTTCCGGCCGCCCAACGCGAGCCGGCGCGTGGCCGGGCTGCTCTATGCCGGCGCCTCGGTCCGCCCCGGCATCGGCGTCCCGATGTGCCTCATCAGCGCCGAGCTCGTGCTCAAGCGCGTGCGCGGCGAGCGGCGGCCCGGCCCCGTGGGCCCGGCGCTCGTCCCGGTGCGCGGTCCCGTCGAGGCCGCCGCGGGCCCTGCCCCGGGCACCCTGCGCGACCTGCGCACCCTGCGCGACCGGGAGGAGGCCCCGTGGCCTACCTGATCGCCCTCCTCGTCTCGGCCGCCGGCGTGGCGACCCTGGATGCCCGCTTCCGGCTCGCCTTCTGGCGCGCCCCCCGCGCCGCCGCCCTCACGGTCGCGGCGGGCACCCTCTTCTTCCTCGCCTGGGACGCGGCCGGGATCGCGGCCGGCATCTTCCTCCACCCGGGCTCGCCGCTCATGACCGGGATCATGCTCGCTCCGCAGCTGCCCCTCGAGGAGCCCCTCTTCCTCGCATTCTTCTGCTACACGGCCCTCGCCCTGTACACCGGAGCCGAGCACGCCCTCGCCGCCCGCGCGGCCCGCCGGCCGGGGGTGCGCCCGTGAGCTACCTCGTGGTCGACCTCGCCTTCCTCGCCCTGGCCGCGGCGCTCGCCGCGCTGCTGCTCCGCCGCGCACGCCGCCGGCTGGGCAGCTGGGCGGCGATCCTCGCCGGCGGCGCGGTGCTGCTCGTGCTCACCGCCGCGTTCGACAACGTGCTCATCCTCCTCGGCCTGTACGCGTACGCCCCCTCGGCGCTCACGGGCCTGTTCCTCGGCGCCGCGCCGATCGAGGACTTCGCCTACCCGGTCGCCGGCGCCGTCCTCGTGCCCCTCCTATGGCGCGCCTTCACGGCCGGGCAGGCGATCCGCAGCGCCGGTGCGGACGAACGCCGCAGTCCGGAAGACCGCCGTCGTGCGCCGGGGGCGCACACCCTGAGAACCGAGGAGCGCCCATGACCGCCGCCTCCGCCGCCCCGGCGAGCCGGGCCCGCCACTCCCTCCCCGCGGCCCTGCTCGTCTCCTCCCGCCCGCTCTCGTGGGTCAACACCGCCTACCCGTTCGCGGCCGCGTACCTGCTCGCCGGCGGCGGGGTGGACTGGCGGCTCGTGGTCGGCACGCTGTTCTTCCTCGTGCCGTACAACCTCGCGATGTACGGCACGAACGACGTCTTCGACTACGCCTCGGACGTCCTCAACCCGCGCAAGGGCGGGGCCGAGGGCGCCGTGCTCCCGCCGCCGATGCACCGGGCGGCGCTCGTGGCCGCGTGGGGGGCGTGCGTGCCGTTCGTCCTGGCCCTGGTGGCGGGAGGGCCGCCGGCGAGCTGGGCGGTCCTCGCGGTCTCGCTGTTCGCCGTCGCCGCCTACAGCGTCCCCCGCCTGCGCTTCAAGGAGCGCCCCGTCCTGGACTCCATCACCTCCAGCACCCACTTCGTCTCCCCTGCCGTGTACGGCCTGGCCCTCGCCGGCGGCGGCGCCTCCCCGACCGCGGTGGCCGTCCTCGCGGCGTTCTTCCTCTGGGGCATGGCGAGCCACGCGTTCGGCGCCGTGCAGGACATCGGTCCGGATCGCGAGGCCGGCATCGGCTCGATCGCCACCCTGTTCGGCGCCCGCGCCACGGTGCGGCTCGCCGTCCTCGCCTACCTCGCCGCGGGCGTGCTGCTGCTCGCCCTCACCGCCTGGACGGAGGGCCTCGTGCGGCTCGCCCCCGTGCTCGCCCTCCCGTACGCCGCCAGCTCCGGCGCGTTCTGGTCCGTCACCGACGCGACGGCCGGGGCCACGCGGGCCGGCTGGCGCCGCTTCCTCTGGCTCAACTACCTCACCGGCTTCGCCGTCACCCTCCTCATCATCTCCGTCTGGATGCACGCATGACCTCCACCGACACCGCCCCCACCGCTGCCCTGGTCTGGTTCCGCGACGACCTGCGCGTCCGCGACAACCCGGCCCTGCGCGCGGCACTCGCCCACGGCCCCACCGTGGCCCTGTACGTCCTCGACGAGGAGTCGCCCGGGATCCGTCCGCTCGGCGGGGCCGCGCGGTGGTGGCTCCACCACGCCCTCGAGGACCTGCGCGGCTCGCTCGGGCGCCTCGGGGTGCCGCTCGTGCTGCGCCGGGGCACGGCGGCCGCCGTTGTGCCCGACGTCGCCGCGCAGGCCCGGGCCGGCTATGTGGCCTGGAACCGCCGCTACGGTGGCCCCGAGCGCCGCGCCGACACCGCGGTGAAGTCGATCCTGCGGCGCGCGGGGCGGGAGGCGGAGAGCTTCCAGGCCTCCCTCCTGCACGAGCCGTGGGACGTCCTGACCCAGCAGGGCACCGGCTACAAGGTCTTCACCCCGTTCTGGAAGGAGCTCTCCGGCCGGGACCACCGCCACCCGCTGCCCATCCCGCTCCCCCAGCGCGGGGCGCCCGAGCACCTCCCCGCCGGCGACGGCCTGGACGCGTGGGCGCTCCTGCCCCGGGACCCGGACTGGTCCGGGCCGCTCGCCGAGGCCTGGACCCCGGGGGAGGAGGCCGGGCTGGCCCTCCTGAAGGACTTCGTGGGGCCGGACACTGCGGACACGGCCGTGGCGCTGTACCCCGACGAACGGGACCTGCCCGACCGCGCCGGCACGAGCCGCCTCTCGCCGTACCTGCGCTGGGGCCACGTGAGCCCGTTCCAGGTCTGGCACGCCGTGGCCGACCGCCGCCGCGCCGCCCCCGAGGGCAGCGCCGTGTTCGCCTCCGAGCTCGGCTGGCGCGAGTTCGCCTGGCACACCCTCTACCACCACGCCGACCTCGCCTCGGAGAACCTCCGCCGCGAGTTCGACGCGTACCCCTGGTGGCTCCCGCACGCGGGGAAGGGCGGCGCGCACGACGCCGGGCGCGGCCGCGCGCACGGGGTCCCGCCCGCCGTCGTGCTCGGCGACCGGGAGGCGAACCGGCTGCTCGACGCGTGGCGGCGCGGGCGCACCGGATTCCCGATGGTCGACGCGGGCCAGCGCGAGCTGTGGGCCACCGGCTGGATGCACAACCGCGTCCGGATGGTCTCCGCGAGCCTGCTGGTGAAGAACCTCGGCATCCACTGGCGCCTCGGCGAGCGGTGGTTCTGGGACACCCTCGTGGACGCGGACCCGGCCTCCAACCCCTTCAACTGGCAGTGGGTCGCGGGCTCGGGCGCGGACGCCGCCCCGTTCTTCCGCATCTTCAACCCGCGCACCCAGCAGAAGAAGTTCGATCCGCACGGCGCCTACGCGAGGGCCTGGATCCCGGAGCTCGGCACCGACGAGTACCCCGACGAGTGCGTGGACCTGGGCGAGAGCCGGGCCGAGGCGCTCGAGGCCTACCGCTCGCTCAGCGAGTTGCAGGGCCGCGGCCAGGGACGGCGGCGGGCCTAGAATGTCCGCCGTGCATGATTCAGACCCGAGCGCGGGCCGCAAGCAGATGCGCGGGGCCCCGGGCTTCGAGCTCATGTTCCTGCTGCAGAAGTTCACCAACGAGGCCGACCGCTACGCAGAGACGGTGCGGCGCAAGCACGGGCTCGCGCGCAACGACGTCCACGCGCTCAACGCCGTCATGGAGGCCGAGCGGCATGGGGAGCGGGCGACCCCCGGTGCGCTGCGCGAGCGGCTCGTGCTCAGCTCCGCCGCCATGACCTCGGTGATCGACCGGCTCGAGGCCTCGGGCCATCTCGAGCGGCGCCACTCGAGCACCGACCGCCGGCAGGTCGAGGTGACGCCCACCCCGAGCGCCCGGGAGACGGGCCGGGAGATGTTCGACCCCATGGTCCGGCACATGCTCCCGGTCCTCGCCGAGTACACCCCCGCGCAGCTCCAGCTCGTGGAGGGCATGGTCGCGCGCCTCATTCAGGCCATCACGGACGCCCGCAACGAGGTGAACGCCCCGGGCTGAGGCCACCGCAACGTGTGAGGTCAGCCTCCCTCAGACGGTCCTTTGCGGGGCGGGCGCGGGAGGCAGGCTGGTCCTCTCCGTCTGGGAGTTCCCGGGGAGTTTCCCCTGCCCTGCGCGACAACCCCCGGCTCCGGTCCTAGGGTGAAGGGGTCCGCCCCGGTCGTACCGCGCGCAAGGAGCTGCCCATGCACCTCACACCCCGCGAGCAGGAGAAGCTGCAGATCGTGGTGGCGGCGGACCTCGCGCGCCGGCGGCAGGCCCGCGGGCTCAAGCTCAACTTCCCCGAAGCCGTCGCGATCATCACCTACGAGCTCATCGAGGGCGCCCGCGACGGCAGGACCGTCGCCGAGCTCATGAGCCACGGGACCACGATCCTCACCCGCGAGGACGTCATGGACGGCGTGCCCGAGATGGTCCACGACGTGCAGGTCGAGGCCACCTTCCCCGACGGCACCAAGCTCGTCACCGTGCACCATCCCATCCGATAGGAGCAGCCCATGATCCCCGGCGAATACGTCCTGGCCGACGGCCCCGTGGTGTGCAACGAGGGGCGCGAGACGGTCGAGCTCGAGGTGACCAACACCGGCGACCGGCCCATCCAGGTCGGCTCCCACTTCCACTTCTCCGAGGCCAACCCGGCCCTGGACTTCGACCGCGCGGCCGCGCGCGGCTTCCACCTCGACATCCCGGCCGGCACCGCCGTCCGGTTCGAGCCGGGGGACCGGAAGACGGTCCGCCTGGTGGCCATGGCGGGGGCGAGGGCCGTGTACGGCTTCTCCAACGCCGTCAACGGACCCTTGGACTGAACCGGACCCGGCGGCAGGAGGCCATCCATGAGCTTCGAGATGAGCCGGCGCCAGTACGCCGACCTCTACGGCCCCACGCGGGGCGACTGCGTGCGCCTGGCCGACACCGACCTCTTCCTCGAGATCGAGGATGACCTCACCGGCCACGGCGACGAGGCGGTCTTCGGCGGGGGGAAGGTGATCCGCGACGGGATGGGCCAGGACGGCAACACCGTGCGCTACGGCGCATCCGGGGACCTCGCGGTCGCCGACACCGTGATCACGAGCGTGATCATCGTGGACTACACCGGGATCTACAAGGCTGACCTCGGACTGCGCGACGGGCGCATCCTGGCGATCGGCAAGGCCGGCAACCCGAACATCATGGACGGCGTGACGATCGTGATCGGGCCCAGTACCGAGGTCGTCTCCGGGGAGGGCCGGATCGTCACGGCCGGCGGGATCGACACCCACATCCACTTCATCAGCCCCGACCAGTTCGCCACCGCCCTCAACTCCGGGATCACCACCTTCATCGGCGGCGGGACCGGTCCGGCCGAGGGCACCAAGGCGACCACGGTCACGCCGGGGCCGTGGAACCTCGCGAACATGCTCAAGGCGGTCGAGGACGTGCCGCTCAACGTGGGCTTCCTCGGCAAGGGCCACGCGAGCTCCGTCGAGCCGCTGGCCGAGCAGATCACGGCGGGGGCGATCGGGCTCAAGGTCCACGAGGACTGGGGGGCCACCGCCGCGGCCATCGACAACTCGCTCAAGGTGGCCGACCACTACGACGTCCAGGTCGCCATCCACACGGACACGCTCAACGAGGGCGGCTTCGTCGAGGACACCATCGCAGCGATCGCCGGCCGGGTGATCCACACGTACCACACCGAGGGCGCCGGCGGCGGGCACGCCCCCGACATCATCAAGATCGCCGGGCTGCCCAACGTGCTGCCGGCCTCCACCAACCCCACGCTGCCCTACACGCGCAACACCGAGGAAGAGCACCTCGACATGCTCATGGTCTGCCACCACCTCAACCCCGACATCCCCGAGGACGTGGCGTTCGCGGACTCGAGGATCCGGCCCGAGACCATCGCCGCGGAGGACGTCCTGCAGGACCTCGGAGTCTTCTCGATCACGAGCTCCGACTCGCAGGCGATGGGCCGCGTGGGCGAGGTCGTCATCCGGACCTGGCAGGTCGCGGACAAGATGAAGGCCCAGCGCGGCAAGCTCGAGGGGGACAGCGCCCGCGGGGACAACTTCCGCATCAAGCGGTACATCTCCAAGTACACGATCAACCCCGCCATCGCCCACGGTGTGGCCGAGTACATCGGCAGCATCGAGGTGGGCAAGCTCGCCGACCTCGTCCTGTGGGACCCCGCGTTCTTCGGCGTCAAGCCCTACGCGATCCTCAAGGGCGGCCAGATCGTCAGCTCGCTCATGGGCGACTCCAACGGGTCGATCCCCACGCCGCAGCCGCAGACCATGCGCGCCGCGTTCGGGGCGATGGGCACGGCCGTGCACGACTCCTCGATCACCTTCATGTCCCAGGCGGCCGTGGACGCCGGGGTCCCCGAGGCCCTCGGCCTGAAGAAGCGCGTCCGCCCGGTCCGCGGCATCCGCAACCTGCGCAAGGCGGACCTGAAGTTCAACGGGGAGACGCCGCAGATCGAGGTGGACCCCGAGACCTACGAGGTTCGAGTCGATGGCGAGCAGGCCACCTGCGACCCGGTGGACGTCCTGCCGATGGCCCAGCGCTACTTCCTCTTCTGAGGCTGACGGAGGGATGGTCTTCTCGATGATTGTTGAAGCCGTTGCAGGCAACGTCTCCGAGCTCACCGACGACGAGCTCAAGGGGCTGCACGTGGAGAAGGTCGTGCTGCCCAGCGCCGCCCTCGTCCGGCGCATCCAGCGGGTCACCACGGACCACGGCCGCGAGATCGGGCTGCGGCTCGCCGCGGCCCCGGGCCCCGAGGGCGACCTGCGCGACGGCGACATCCTCGTGCGGGACGAGCACGGCCTCGTGGTGGTCTCCGTCGAGGCCACCGACGTGCTCGTGATCGCCCCGCGGTCGATCCACGAGATGGGGGTGACGGCGCACGCCCTCGGCAACCGACACCTGCAGGCGCAGTTCTTCGACGCCGCCTCCGAGTACGGGGCGGAGGTCATGGTGGTCCAGTACGACCACACCGTGCAGGACTACCTCGACCACCACCGGGTCCCCTACGCCCGGGGCGACCGGGTGATGCCCGTGCCGTTCCGCCATGCCGGGCACACGCACTGACGGGCGCGCGGACGTGACGGACTGGCTCCTGCCGCTGCTGCAGCTGTGCGACTCGGCCCTGCCGACGGGGGCCTTCGCCCACAGCTTCGGGCTCGAGACCTACCTCGACCGCGGCGCCGTCCACGACGAGGCCAGCTTCCGGGCGTGGCTCGAGCAGTTCCTCGACCACCAGCTCGTGCCGGCCGACGGGCTCGCGGTGCGCCTCGCCGCCGAGGCGAGCGCCGGCGTCGGACGCGGTGCCGCGGACGACCTCGAGGACCTCGACGCCCTCCTGCACGCCCAGGCCCTCCCGCTCCAGCTCCGCACCGCGGGGGTGACCATGGGCCGGCGGCTGATCGAGATCGGCCGGAACGCGCTGCCGGGGCCGAGGCTCGAGCGGTACGGGCAGCTCGTGGACGCCGGGCGCTGCCGTGGGCACCAGGCCATCGCCTTCGCGCTCATCGGGGCGGACCACGGCGTGCCCGCGGACGACCTCGTCCGCGCGTACCTGTTCTCCACCGTGACCACCCTGACGCAGAACGCGGTCCGCGGCGTGCCCCTGGGGCAGAACGCGGGCCAGCGGGTCCTCGGCGCCCTGCGGCCCCGCGTGGACGCAGCGGCGGACCGGGTCCGGGGGCTCGACCGCAGGGACCTCGGCGCCGTGCCGCCGGGGCTCGAGATCGCCCAGATGCAGCACGAGACCCAGAGGGCCCGGCTCTTCATGAGCTGACGACGGAAGGACAGCAGCATGCACCCGGTGAAGATCGGAATCGGCGGCCCCGTGGGAGCCGGCAAGACCCAGCTCGTGGAGCGCCTGACCCGCGCGCTGAGCCACGAGATCTCCATGGCCGCCATCACGAACGACATCTACACGGTCGAGGACGCCAAGATCCTCGCGCGCACGAGCGTGCTCCCGCTCGACCGGATCGTGGGGCTCGAGACCGGCGGCTGCCCCCACACGGCGATCCGCGAGGACACCTCCATGAACCAGGCCGCCGTGGACCGGCTCATCGAGGCCCACTCTGACCTGCAGGTGATCTTCATCGAGTCCGGCGGGGACAACCTCTCGGCCACGTTCAGCCCCGAGCTCGTCGACTTCTCCATCTACATCATCGACGTGGCGCAGGGCGAGAAGATCCCGCGCAAGGCCGGCCAGGGCATGATCAAGTCGGACCTGTTCATCATCAACAAGACCGATCTCGCCCCCCACGTCGGCGCTGACCTGACGGTCATGGAGGCGGACTCGCGCGAATTCCGCGGCGAGAAGGCCTTCTGCTTCACCAACCTCAAGACGGACGAGGGGCTCGAGCATGTGATCCGCTGGCTCAAGCACGACGTCCTCATGATGGACCTCGTGTGAGCCTGACCGCCCGCGGCGAGCTCGACCTCGTGATCAGGCGCCGGGGGGAGCGGTCCGTCGCCGCGGCGCAGTACCACCGCGGTGCGCTGCGCGTGCTGCGCCCCATGTACCTGGACGGGACCGGGCAGGTGACCTACGTCGTCGTCAATCCCGGCGGGGCGTACCTGGACGGCGACCGCTACCGCCTGGACGTCACCGTCCAGGACGGCGCCCAGCTGCTGCTCACCACCCAGGCCGCGACCAAGGTGTACCGCACGCCGCGGGACCGGGCCGCCCAGGACCTGACGGTGCGGCTCGGGCCGGGGAGCCGGCTCGACTACCTCCCCGACCAGCTCATCGCCTACCGGGCCTCCCGCTACGAGCAGGAGACGCGGATCGAGATGGACCCGTCCGCGAGCCTCATCGTGGCGGAGGTCGTGACCCCGGGCTGGTCGCCCTCCGGGGCGCCGTTCGGCTACGAGAGGCTCCGCCTGCGCACCGAGGTCACCATGGGCGGCCGGCCCGTGGCCCTGGACAACCTCGTCCTCGAGCCCTCGGCGAGCCGGGGCGGGATGGCGGCCCTCGGGCTGCTCGAGGGCCGCTCCCACCTCGGATCGCTGCTCGTGGTGGACCCCCGCGCCGGCGAGGAGGCGGTGGGCCTGGCCAGGGCGCTCCTCGCCGAGCGCGCCGACGGCCTGCTCGGGGGCGTCTCGGCCCTGCCCGTGCCCGGGTTCGCTCTCCGCGTCCTCGGCCACTCCACGCAGGCCGTGGACGCGCTCATCCTCGCCGTGGTCAACGCGCTCCGCGCCGCATGGCACGGCCAGGGCGCCCTCGACCTGCGCAAGTACTGACCCGGCGGCCCGGCGGGGCAGGCGATACTGGGCAGATGCGCGAACTCGTGGTCCTCGGCACCGCCTCGCAGGTGCCCACGCGCGCCCGTAACCACAACGGCTACCTCCTGCTCTGGGACGGCGAGGGGATCCTCTTCGACCCGGGCGAGGGGACGCAGCGGCAGATGATCCACGCCGGCGTGGCCGCGACGAAGGTGACGCGCATCTGCCTCACACATGTCCACGGGGACCACTGCTACGGGCT
The DNA here is from genome assembly GCF_054782415.1 of Sinomonas soli. Lineage (NCBI taxonomy): Bacteria > Bacillati > Actinomycetota > Actinomycetes > Micrococcales > Micrococcaceae > Sinomonas > Sinomonas soli. Next base: position 150,863 of record NZ_BAAGSN010000015.1, read on the forward strand.
GCCCGGCGTGCTCTCGCGCCTGGCGCTCGACCGCGTGGAGCACCCCGTGCACCTGCACTACCCAGCCTCCGGCGAGGAGGTGGTCCGGGCCCTCGTCGCCGTCTCGACCCCCGGGATCGACCTGCGCCTCGTGCCCCACGGCGCGGCCGGGGAGATCGCCCCCGGGCTCGCGGTCGAGCCGCTCAGGCACCGCATCGGCACCTTCGGCTACCGGCTCGCGGAGCCGGACGGGCGCACGATCGTGCGGGAGCGGCTCGCGGCCGCCGGCATCCGCGGCCCGGACGTGGCGCGGCTGCAGCGCGAGGGGCGCCTCGGCGGCGTGCGGATCGAGGACGTGAGCGTCCCGCGCCGCGGGCAGCGGTTCGCGTTCGTCATGGATACCGCCCCGTGCGAGGGTGCCGAGGCGCTGGCCGACGCCGCCGACCTCCTCGTCGCCGAGTGCACCTTCAGCGACGACGACGCCGCGCTCGCCGAGCAGTACCTCCACCTCACCGCCGGGCAGGCGGGCGCGCTCGCCGGATCCGCCGGGGCCCGGAACCTCGTGCTGACGCACTTCTCGTCCCGGTATCCCGAGGTGGGCGGGCTGGAAGGCCAGGCGCGGCGGAGGGCGGGGAACGCCGTCGTGCGCGCCGCCGCGGACCTGGACAGGTTCGGCTTCCCGCGGCGGCGCGGGGCCTGGATGGGGGAGGGGGACCGCGATGGCAACGGGTAGCGGCGAGGCGGAGGAGCTCACGGTGGGCCAGCTCGCGGCGCGCAGCGGGCTCTCCGTCTCCGCGCTGCACTTCTACGAGCGGCAGGGGCTCATCCACAGCCGCCGCACCTCCGGGAACCAGCGGCGCTACCCGCGCTCGATCCTGCGGCGCGTGGCGGTCATCAAAGCCGCCCACCGTGCCGGCATTCCGCTGGCCACGGTCGCGGACGCGTTCGAGCTGCTCCCGCTCGACGGCGTGCCCACCCAGCAGGACTGGGGCCGGCTGTCGAGGGCGTGGCGCGACGAGATCGACGAGCGGATCGCGCGCCTCGAGCACCTGCGGGACCGGCTCGACGGGTGCATCGCGTGCGGCTGCCTCTCGCTCTCGACCTGCAGCCTCGTGAACCCGGAGGACAGGCTCGGCACGTCCGGGGCTTCGGCACTCGAGCCGTAGGGGTGACAATGGTCACGTTCGATTGACCTCAACGATTGTTGAGGTCCTAGCGTCGTAGGAGGTCCCGAGGTGCTCGGGCGCCCCGACGAAAGACCAGGCATGACTGTGACCCCGACCTTCCTCAGCGTCTCCGGCGCCGACTCCGCCCTCTTCCGGGACGCCTTCCGCTCTCATCCGGCGGGGGTGGCCGTGGTGACGGCCGCGAGCCCCGAGGGGCCGGTGGGGCTCACGGCCTCCTCCGTCGCCTCGGTGGCGGTCGATCCGCCCTCGCTGGCCTTCTCCGTCTCCGGCGGCCGCTCGGCCGTGCACATCGCGGAGGCGGACACGGTCCTGGTCCACCTCGTCGACGCCGGGCAGGTCGGCCTGGTCCGCACGTTCGCCACTCCTGGCTCGCCCCGGTTCACGGACGCCATGGACTGGGAGGAACTGCCCACCGGCGAGCCCTGGCTCCGGGCCGCGCCCTGGGCGCTGCGCTGCGCCATCACGCACCGGGTGCCGGTGGGCCGCTCCGTGCTGCTGGCCGCGACCGTGCTCGAGGTGCTCGCCCAGGGGCGCCCGGGCGCGCCGCTCGTGTACCACGACCGCGCGTTCCATGCGCTGGGGGCGCATTCGCGGGTGGACTGATTCTCGGCTGGTGCGAGGGCCTCGCCGGAGGTGAGCGAGTAGGCGTCGACTTCCCCGACGGCCACCGCCTCGAGCTCGGGCGTCAGACGATGGTTCTGTCCTCGTCCGATCCTTAGGAACGCCTGTGTACCCGTTTTTGAATGGAAACGATCGATATCTTTAGCCGCTCGGAAGCTGTGCTTCATGTAGTCCACGTGCGGATTCGCCCCTGATCGCTTCGTTGTGGATCGGCTAGCTTACTGCCGTCCACAACGGAGGCGGCGGGAGACATGATGCAGGTGGCGAGGGTGTTGGATCCGGCGAGTGATGCGGTGTCGTTCACCCTGCTCGACGAGGACGGCGTCGTGGCGCCGGCTGAACGCTATCTGCGATATCTGGCGGAGACGGAGAGGTCCCCGAACACGATCAAGGCGCACGCCCACGATCTGAAGGACTGGTTCTCGTTCCTGATCGAACGCGGCTGCGACTGGCAGTCGGTGCGGCTGGAGGACGTCGGCGCTTTCATCCGTTGGCTGAGGCGGCCGCCGGGAACACGGGACCGCTCGGTATCCGTGCTGCCCGTGGTCGGAGCCCACTGCAGTGAGGCGACCGTGAACCGCAAACTTTCCACGGTCTCGGTCTTCTACCAGCACGCGGCACGCCACGGTCTGGAGCTGGGAGACCTGGTGACGTGCTGGGAACCGGGGGCACGCCGGGGCGGCTGGAAGCCGTTCCTCCACCACATCAGCAAGGCCTCCCCGGGACCGCGGCGCAGGGTGAAGCTCCCTGCGACGTCCAGGATCCCCCGGGTCTTGGAGCCGGCCGAGGTACAGGAAATTCTGGACTCATGCGCGCACCTGCGGGACCGCCTGCTGTTTGCACTGCTCTACGACTCCGGAATCCGGATCGGGGAAGCCCTGGGCTTGCGGCACGAGGACCTCGCTGCAGCCGAGCGGGAGGTCACCGTCCGCCGGCGGGTGAACACCAACGGTGCGCGCTCCAAGTCGCCGCATCCGCGCACGGTTCCCGTCAGCTCCGGACTGATCCGTCTGTATGCGGACTACCTGTCCGAGGAGTACGGGGACCTGGACTCCGACTACGTCTTCGTCAACCTGTGGGGCCGCCCGCACGGGCGGGCGATGACGTACGCGGCAGCGCACGATCTGGTCCGCAGGCTCCGCAGGGACACCGGCGTCGACTTCGACCCGCACTGGTTCCGGCACACCTATGCCACCCGGATGCTGCGCGACAAGGTCCCCCTGGAGGTGGTGTCAAAGCTGCTCGGCCACGCCAGCGTGACTACCACCATCACCACCTATGGGCACCTGACCGTCGATGACGCCCGCCGCGCCATGGCTGATGCAGGCTGGTTCGCCGGCACGGAGGTGACGCTGTGAGCGGCCTGCATCCCCTTCCCGCAGCCGACGGGCCCTTCCCCGCGGATCCGGCGCCCCTCGGCGCCGTCCCGGGGCGGCGGCGCAGACACCCGTCGGCGCGGTCCCGGACGGATGCCGTGGACCCGTGGGAGGCGGAATTCCCCAGGGATGTCTGGGACGCCCGCAAGCTCGGCATCACCGCCCGGGGCCGCAGCAGGATCCGCTTCGACAGCATCACCCGCCCATGGCTGAAGGACCTGGCCAAGCGCTGGGCCCGGTGGCGGCTCTCCACTGGGCTGACCGTTGAATCCGCGGCGCTGGGGACCGCGGCAATCGACTCGTTCAACGCGTTCCTCGACAGCACCCGGGCTCCCGTCAAAGGCACCGCCGACATCGACCGCGCCCTGATCGAACAGTTCCTGGCCTACCTGCACGCCCGCAGCGCCGGGCCGGTATCGCACCGCACGCGGGTAGGGCAGTTCAACCTGTTCCTGCTGACCATGCGCCGGCACGGCTGGGTCACTGACCTGCCGAACACCGCACTGATCTACACGGAGGACTACCCGAAGGAGACCGTCCGGGCGCCGCGGGCGCTGAGCGAGCACGTCATGGCCCAGCTGGAGGCCCCGGAGAACCTGGACAAATGGCCCAACCCCCACCACCGGCTGATCACCCTCATCTTGATGCGCTGCGGACTGCGGATCAGCGACGCCGTTGCCCTGGCCCACGACTGCATCGTCCGCGACAGGGACGGAGCGCCCTACCTGCGCTATCTGAACCACAAGATGAAACGCGAAGCGCTCGTTCCGATCGACGAGGAGCTCGAGCGGGCCATCGCAGACCACCTTGCCCACCTCAGGCAGGGCACCGGCACCAGTCCGCGGATGCTGTTCCCCAGCCAGGGTCCCAACGCCGAGGGCACCGGACACATCAGCACGGCCACTTACCGCACGAGCCTGCGCCGCTGGGCGTCCCGGTGCCGGATCACCGACGAGAACGGGAATCCCGCCACGGTCAGCCCCCACCGGTTCCGCCACACCCTGGGCACGAGACTGATCAACCTCGATGTCCCGCAGGAGGTCGTGCGCCGCATCCTCGACCACGACTCGCACCAGATGACCGCCCACTACGCCCGGCTCAGCGACACCTCGATCCGCCGGCACTGGGAGGCTGCGCGCAAGGTCAACGCTTCCGGGGCCGAGGTCACCCTCGACCCCGACGGCCCGCTGGCGGACGCGGCCTGGTCCAAACAGCGCCTCGGCCGCGTAACCCAGGCCCTGTCGAACGGGTACTGCGGACTGCCCGTGCAGAAGACATGCCCACATGCCAACGCGTGTCTGACCTGCCCGATGTTCGTCACCACGGCCGAGTTCCTGCCCCAGCACCGGGAGCACCGCACCCAGGTCGTGCAGATCATCTCCGCCGCCGAAGCCCGCGGGCAGCAACGGCTGGTCGAGATGAACACCCGCGTCCTGGGCAACCTCGACCGGATCATCGGCGCCCTCAGCGGGAACAGCACCCCGGCCCCTGGGCCCGACGAAGGACGGCCATGAGAGCCGATAACAGCCGCCACATCCTGCAGGCCGCCAGGCAACGCCACGAACTCACCCGCTCCAAAGCCATCGCAGCGCTGCGCGGCCTCGAAAACCGCGGAGCAGCAGTGACATTCGAATCCGTCGCGGCAGCGGCAGGGGTCTCCCGGTCATGGCTCTACACACAGTCCGACCTGCGCGAGGACATCATCCGGCTGCGTGAAGGCCGCCGGCCGGACCGGCCGCGGAGCAGCCGTCGGGACGGCGCCAGCGACGGTTCCCTCCGCGCCCGCCTGGCCGCGGCCCAGGACCGGATCCGCACGCTCACCGAGGAGAACGCACGACTGCAGCACCAGCTCGCCCTCGCCCTTGGACACCAGCGCCGGAAAGACCAAAGCTCCCGTCCCGGAACCCTGGAAAGATAGCGCACCGTCTTCGAGGCACCGTCAGTGGGCCACCCAGCAGAGAGGCAGAAACAACACGCCCAAGCCTCGACACAACGTCTCGGATCAGTCTCGATTACCCACCGGCCGCCGCTGACAGAAGGACCCCCGATCCTCCCTCTCAGACACCGTCCACATCGGAAACCCCGCGCAAATACGGGCCTTCCATCCGACCGACTAAAGATATCGATCGTTTCTGAGACAACCGGGGGAGGCCCCACGCTTCCACGGATCTTCGCCCGAGCGTTTGTAACGCTTGCCGTGTACGCGCCATTGTTCTGGTTCCCGTGTTCCTGTTACGGCGCCACCGGGCCGACCGTGTACCAACACCTCTCCAAGCAGCCCGGGCGCTATAACAGCCTTGTCTCGGCGTCGATAGGACCATGGCCCCCCACCTAGGACTTCACCAAAGCTTCCGCGCCGGGCTGCCACCAGAGCTCGGAGGCTGCGGCATTGGCAGGTTCGGCGACCGGGCTCGGTTGGACCCTGACGTTGGCCGCCGTCGGAAGCGTTTGGCCGGGTCGGCCATGCTGATGGCTGCATGGCCGAGAGGGCTGGGACTAGCCGGTTCGGTTGACCTCGACCAGCAGGCTGCAGCCGATCCCCACTGCGTCGCTCCTTGTGGCCTGTGATGCTCCGCGTACTACTTGGTGGTGGGAAGGCACGTCGGCAAGGGAAGGTCCCGGAGCAAGGAGGAGAGATGTTCGTCAGAGTCAGTACCTACAGGCCCGGTTCCGGCAGCACGGGCGCGCCCACGGAGGAGACCGTCGAGCGCGTTCTGGTTCTTCCAGGCTGCCACGGTCTCTACTATCTCCTCGGCGAGGGCAAGTCCCTGTCCCTGACCATGTGGGAGGACAAGGCTGCGCTCGATGGGAGCCGAGAGGCGACGAATTCGATCCGTTCGGAGACGACAGCTGAGCAGCACATGGAGGTGCTCGCGGTAGAGGAGTACGAGGTGCTCACGAACGCCCTGAAACCCTAGGCTCCACGGGCCCGGGGAGCCCGGGGATGCCGTCGACCAGTCCCTGCCGGAGGAGGTACTGGAGGTGGGCTGCGGTCTCGCTGAGCGCGAGGCGGAACTGGAGCCCGTGCAGTGACTCGAAGCCTCGGGACCAGGAGATCTCGCGTGCGACGGAATACACGCGGGGGTTCCGCTGGGCCGAGGCGGCTTCCAGAACTTGAACGGAGCGCTCCTCAGCAGCGGTGCGGAGCTCCCGTGCACGGACCCCGAGGTCTCGGAACCGGTATTCGTGGGCTGGGAGAACCTCGAAGGGCGCGCGCCGCTCGACGAGCGCGAGGGATTCGAGGTAGCTGGCCAGTGGGTTTGGGTCTCCGCGCAGTTCGAGGGAGACGTTGGGTGTGATGCGGGGGAGCAAGTGGTCGCCGCTGAAGAACATGGCGCCGACAGCCATTTCGAGGCAGATGTGCCCCGGGGTGTGCCCGGGCGTCTCCAAAGCGCGCACACGTCCTTGGGCGAAGGGAACGGGATCACCCGTGGCCATCCGGAAGTCGGCGTCTGCGAGGCCTCGCAGGTGCTCGAGGCCCTCGACGGACATGGCTCCCTCGGGGACCCGGTCCTCGGGCACACCCCATAGGCGCATGCGGTCCCGGTCCAGGTCGACCTCGGCGCCGGCATCGTCGAAGGCGGAAAGGTGCCGCCGTTCGGCCGTCCCGAGGCCGACAGGTGCTCCTGAAACGCGTGCCAGCCGGCGGGCCATGCCGAGGTGGTCCGTGTGGAAGTGAGTCGCCACGATGCACGTCACCTCCGCCGGCCCGAGTCCTGCGGCGGCGAGCCCGGCCAAGAGCTGCTCCCAGCCTTCGTCGCTGTCGAATCCGGGGTCGATGACGAGACACTCGTCGCCCTCGGCCAGGATGTAGCTGAGGGTGTACCGCATCGGGTTGCCGGGGAATACGACCGGCACGGACCACAGCCCCGAGCCGAGGTCCTCCACGGGGGGAAACCGCTTCTCTAGCCATGCCTGACGCTGGGCTGTGCCGGTGACCTCCACGCCGGAGGCCTGAGCTCCCATCAGCGCTGCTGGGGGTCGAAGAGCCGGAACACCTGTGTGGCGCCGCCGTCGATCATCAGGTCGGCGCCGTTGATGCTGCGGGCGTCGTCACTGAGGAGGAACGCGATGAGCGCACCGATCTCTTCGGGCTCGACGATCCGTCCGGTCGGCACCTTGTTCTTCACCTGGTCGCGGACCTGTTGGATGACCATTTGGGTGTCGACCACCCCGGGGCAGACCGAGTTGACGGTGATTCCGGTGCCCCAGAAGTCCATGAGGAGGGACCGGGTGAGGTTGGAGAGCCCGGCCTTGGAGGCGGCATAGCTCGGGTATGGGTATCCGGTGGTCCCTGCGATGGAGGAGATGTTGACGATGCGGCCGAAGTCCGCGTCGAGCATGTCCTGGGCGAACTCGCGGATCACCGCGAACGGGCCGACGAGGTTGATGCCGAGGACCTTCGCGAAGGACCCGGGGTCGTGGTCCATGAGCATCTTCCGGTCGAGTACCCCGGCGGCGTTGACGATCGCCTGTACGGGGCCGACCTCTTCGAGGACGTCACGGCGGAGCTGCTTGACGTCCTCGGGCTTCGTTACGTCCGCTGCGAACGCGAACGCCTTCCCGCCCTCGGACCGGACAGCTTCGGCGGCGGCCTCGCTGCGCTCGGCGTCGAGGTCGACGCAGACGAGGGTATGGCCGGCCTGGGCAAGGCGGCGGTTGATGCCGCGGCACATGCCGCCGCCGGCACCGGTGATCAGGGTGTTCAGACTGCGCAACGTGGGGTGTCCTTCCGTGGCTGGTCGCTGTGGGGGTTGTCGGGATGGTGCCGATAGTCGGTGTAGCCGGCCGCTCCGCCGGAGTAGAGGCCTTCCTTGCGGAGGGGCTGGAGCTCTGCCCCGGCGAGGAACCGGTAGGGCAGGTCCGGGTTGGCGATGAACAGCCGGCCGAAGCCCACCAGGTGTGCGGTGCCCGCTTCGATGCGCGCAGCGGCCGATTCCGCCGTATGGCCGCCGGTGACGATCACGGGCCCGTTGAAGAGCCCGGCCAGTTCGCCCGAGGGCACGCCGTCGCCGCCGTCCTCCGCGTCGACTGAGCCGGCGATCCCGGGCTCTACCAGGTGCAGGTACGCGAGGCCGCGTGCCGAGGCGAGCCGGACGGCCGCCGAGTAGATCGCCCGCTTGTCGGGGTCGTGCATGTCCATCCAGGACGAGGACGGCGAGAGCCGCAGCCCCACCCGCGAGAGCGGAATGACCTCGGCGAGGGCGTCGAGGACCTCCGCCAGGAACCGCGTCCGGTTGGTCACGGTGCCGCCGTACTGGTCGGTGCGCTGGTTCGAGCTCGAGTTGAGGAACTGGTCGAAGAGGTAGCCGTTGGCGCCGTGGAGCTCGATCCCGTCGAACCCCGCCTCGAGGGCGTTGGCCGCCGCGGCAGCGAACTGGCCCACGATCTGGCGGATGCCCTCAGCGCTGAGTTCTCTGGGCACCTCGAAAGGGATGCGCCCGTTAGGGGAGCGGTAGAGGGAGCCGCGGATCGGGATAGCAGAGGGCGCCCAGCCGGCCTGCCCGTCCGGCTGCACCGACGAGTGGGCCTGCCGCCCGACGTGCCACAGCTGGGCGTAGACGAGCGCGCCGCGGCGCTTCGCCGCGGCGACCACCGGCCTCCAGCCCTCGACCTGCTCCTGGCTGTACAGTCCGGGGACCCGGGCATACGAGGCCCCCTGGGGCGAGACAACGGTGCCTTCGGAGAGGATGAGTCCCGCGCCGGAGCGTTGGGCGTAGTAGGTCTCCATGAGGGGGGTGGGCACGCCGTTCCCGGTGGCTCGGCTGCGGGTCAGCGGGGCGAGGACGATCCTGTTCGGGGCAAGCTGGCCGCCGACGGTGATCGGCTCGAAGAGCCGCTGTACGTCCATCAGTAGGACCTCGGCAGCCCGAGCATCTTCTCGCCGAGGTAGTTCCGGATCATCTCGTCGGTGAGGGGCGCGAACGTGTAGAGGCGCGCGTCTCGGAAGTACCGCTGCATGGGCAGCTCGCGGGCGTACCCCCAGCCGCCCATGAGGCGCATGCCCGCGTCCGTGGTGAACGTGCCGGCCTCCGAGGCCGCGAGCTTGGCCAGGGCCGAGTCGACGTCCACACTGGGGTCCCCTGCGTCGGCCGCCCTCACTGCACGGTCGAGCAACAGCGAGGCGGATTCGATCTTCAGGCGTGCGTCCACGAGGGAGTGCTGCAGGGCCTGGAACGCGCCGACCGGCCGGCCGAAGGCCTCTCGGCACTTGGCCCAGTCGAGGGCCGTTGCGAAGGCGCCGCGTGCGATCCCGAGGGCCACGGCCGCCGCGTTGAGCCGCTCTCCGTTGAGGGTGCCCAGAACTTGGCGGAAACCCCGGTCGGGCTCGCCGAGGACGTTGGCCGCCGGGACGCGGACATCGTCGAGGGAGAGGTCGGTCTGGGCGAGGCTGCGGATGCCCATGGTGTCGATCTCGCGGGTCTGGATGCCCGGTGTTGAGCGCGGCACGATGAAGGTCGTGATGCCGCCGATGGCCGAGGCCCCGATCTCCGTGGTGCGCGCGAGCAGGAGCAGGTAGCCGCAGTCCATGGCGCCGCCGATCCACCGCTTCTGCCCGGAGATGGAGTACGAGCCGTCGGGCAGGCGGGTGGCGGTGGTCTTCATGGCCCGTGCGACGTCCGTGCCGCCGTCGGGCTCGCTGAGGGCGAAGGACGCGTGGACATCGCCGGCGAGCAGGGGTGCGAGGAAGGCCTCCTGCTGTTCGGTGGTGCCGTGCGCGGAGAGGAGCTGGATAGCCATGTACTGGACGACGAAGGCCACGGCCATCGAGGTCGGGCCGGCGGCGAGCTCCTCGAGCACCGCCCTCTGGTGGCCGTGGTCGAGCCTGCCTGTGGCGTCGAGGGCGCCTGCGAGCAGTCCCGCGCGGGCGAGTGCGCGGAACAGCTCGGCGTCGAACTTCTCGGCCTCGTCGAATTCGCGGACGCGCTCGGCGGGGGCGTGCTCGGCGAGGACGGAGCGCACAAGCTCCCGCCGGTCGCCCGGGCCAGCGTCGTGGTCGGGCGTGGTCGTGGGGGAGGGGGTGATGGTCATGGTCTACCGCCTTACGAGGAAGCTGCTGGTGAAGGTCATGACGGTGCTGCCGTCCTGCTTCACGACGGTGTAGTCGAGCGTCCACAGCCCGACCTCGGGCTTCTTGGTCTCCCGGGCCACGCGGACTGTTGCCTCGACGTGGATGGTATCGCCGATGAAGACCGGCTGGACGGCGCGGACCTCGTCGAGGCCGAGCCACGCGGCCACGTTGGAGAAGTAGCCGGTCTGGGTCAGGAGTCCGAGGCCGACTGAGAGCGTGAGGGGGCCGTGCCCGATCCGCCGTCCGAACGGGGTCTTGGACGCGTACTCCTCGTCGAGGTGCAGCGAGACCCAGTCGCCGGTGAGCCCGGCCCACTGGACGAGATGGGCCTCGGTCACGGTTATCCCGGGGCTGTGGACGCGGTCGCCCTCCACGAGCGCGCCCCACCTGTGGTCCGGCCTGCCCTTGGGTTTGTCCGTGTGGACAGCGGCAAGGTCGTCTTCGTATGCCTGCATGTCGCTCCTCGAGTCTGGAGTGAAGGCGTGGTGCCCTCACCTCCAAGACTAGACTAGCGAGCGCTTGTTCGTATACTGGAGGGGTCAACATTTTCCAGTGCTTCACCGGGGAGGCCCATATGAGCACGTCCACGATTTCCTCCGATGCCGGCCTGGACGCCGCGGAACCGGCGAAGACGGTCCACGACCTGCTGGCGGAGAAGACCGAGCAGGCGAAGCTGGGCGGTTCGGAGAAGAACCGCCGCAAGATCGTCGAGTCCGGCAAGCTGCTCGTCCGCGAGCGGCTGGCCCTGCTGTTCGACGGCAACGAGTACATCGAGGACGGGCTGCTGGCCCGCTTCGAGGACGGGCTGCCCGGTGACGCCGTGGTCATCGCGTTCGGCCGTGTCGACGGGCGCGAGGTGTGCGTCGTCGCCAACGACTTCAGCGTCAAGGCCGGAACGTGGGGCAACCGCACGTTCGAGAAGATCACCGCCGCGCAGGACAAGGCCGTTGCCGCGGGCATCCCGCTGGTCTACCTCTTCGACTCCGCTGGCGCGCGCATCGACGAGCAGTTCGAGAGCTTCGCGGGCCGCCACGCCTGGGGGAACATCTTCTACAACCAGGTCCAGATCTCCGGCCGTGTGCCGCAGGTCTGCGCCCTGTTCGGCCCCTCGCCCGCCGGGTCGGCGTACGTGCCGGCGCTGTGCGACCTGACCATCATGGTCCGCGGCCACGCCACCGCGTACCTCGGCTCCCCGCGCCTGGCCGAGATGGTCACGGGGGAGAAGGTCACGCTCGAGGAGATGGGCGGGGCCGAGATGCACTGCACCGTCTCCGGCCTGGGCGACGTGCTCGCCGAGGATGACGCCGAGGCCATCGCCGCCATCCGCGTCTGGCTCTCCTTCCTGCCCTCCAACTGGGAGCAGCCGGCGCCCATCGCCCCTGCTGCCGACCCGCGCCCGGGCCGGACACTCGAGGAGATCGTCCCGCTGCGCGAGGCCGAGGTCTTCGACATGGAGGAGTTCGTCGAGTCCCTTGTCGACGAGGGCACCTGGTTCCCCTACAAGGAGCTCTTCGCCCCCGAGATGCTCACCGGCTTCGCCCGCATCGGCGGCCGCCCCGTCGGGCTCGTGGGCAACCAGCCCCGGCACATGGGCGGCTCGATCTTCCCCGACTCCTCCGACAAGGCCGCGCGCTTCATCTGGATCTGCAACGCCTACAACATCCCGATCATCTTCCTCGTCGACATCGCCGGCTACATGATCGGCTCCGCAGTGGAGCGCCAGGGCATCATCCGCCACGGCGCCAAGATGATCTTCGCCGTCTCGGAGTGCCGCGTCCCGCGCATCACCGTGCTCGTCCGGAAGGCCTACGGCGGCGGCTACCTCGCCATGTCCGGCGCGCCCATGAACCCCGATGCCGTGATCGCCCTCCCCACCGCGCGGCCGGCGCTGATGGGCCCGGACGCGGCGGTCAACGGCATCTACTACAACCAGATCCACGAGATCGAGGACCCCGAGGAGCGCAAGGCCTTCATCGCGCAGAAGCACGCCGAGTACGCCGAGGGCATCGACGTGTTCAAGATCGCCAACGCCAATGCCGTCGAGGCCGTCGTCCCGGCCAACGGGCTGCGCTCCGACCTCATGCACCGCCTGGACCTCTACGGGCGACGCAAGGCCGTCCCCGTCGAGCGCCGCCAGGCCGTCACCCCCGTCTGACCCGCCACATCAAGGAGAACCGCATGATCAAGGTCGTCGCAGTGCTCAACGCCAAGCCCGGGATCACCCGGGAGGAGTTCCTCTACAAGTGGAACGTCGAGCACCCGGTCCTGGTGAGGAAGCTTCCCGGGCTGCGCCGGTACCGGCAGAACCAGGCCATCGCCCACCGCAGGGAGTGGCCGTTCAACGGCATGGCCGAGCTGTGGTTCGACAGCATCGCCGACGTCAAGGCAGCCTACGCCGGCCAGGAGGCCAAGGACATCTTCGCCCACGAGGAGCAGTTCCTCGAGCGGATGCAGTGGTTCCTCGCCGACGAGGTCGAGATCGACATCTCGAGCCCGGGCTGAGGGTGCGGTGACGGTCGACACCGCGCCCAAGGCCATGGCCGGGATCCGGGACGCGGCCGTCCGGCTCTTCTTCGAGCAGGGCTACGAGGCCACCACCCTGAGGCAGATCGCCAGCGCCGCCGGGCTCAAGGTGGGAAGCCTCTACTACCACATCACCGGCAAGGAGGCCCTGCTGGCGGACCTCATGGTGCAGGTGCTCGACGACCTGATGGCGGGGGTGCGCTCGGCAGCGGAGGCGGAGTCCACCCCGGCGGGCCGGCTCCGGTCCGCGGTCGGCGCCCACATCCGCTTCCACGCCGAGCGGGCGCACGAGGTCTTCGTCGGCAACACCGAGCTCCGGTCGCTGTCCGGGGAGGCCAGGGCCCTCGTCGTGGCCAAGCGCGAGGCGTACGAGGAGTTCTTCGGACAGCTCATCGACGACGCCGCGGCCTCGGGCGGGGCGGACCTCATCGACCCCCGCGTGCACCTCTACAGCCTCATGGCCCAGGCCGCACACGTCGCCGGCTGGTACCGGAGCCAGGGGCGCATGGACCTCGACTCCCTCGGACGAGCCTACAGCGAGCTCGCACTCCGCGGCCTCGGCGTCCCGTCCGAGCCGCCCCGTTGAACAACCCCCATTTCTAACGTACGCTTGTTCGTAAAGAGGGCCCCGGGCCCGTCCGGCAGGCATCATCTGTTGCAGAGAGGCACACGATGCGAACGATTGGAGACTGGATCCGGCTCAACAGCCGCCGGAATCCGGCCAGAGAGGCCTTCGTCGGTGTCGACGGCCGGGTGACCTTCGGCGAGGCCGCCGAGCGGGCCTGGCAGCTCGGGCGCGGTCTGCGGGCCGCCGGCCTCGCCGCCGGCGGCGGAGTGGGGGTCCTGGCCGGGAACAGCGTGTTCAATGCCGAGGCCTTCCTCGGCATCGCGGCCGGCGGCGGGGTCTACATCGCCTACAACTGGCGCTGGGCGCCCGCCGAGCTGGCCAACGGCATCCTGGAGACCGAGGCCAAGGTGATCCTCGCCGAGGAAGCGCACCTGCCCCTGCTCGAGCAGGCACTCGAGATCCTCGCCGCCACCCAGGACGAACTCCCGACTGTGTACCGGCAGGACGCAGAGGTCAACGCCCTGCGGATGGGCACCGGCCAGCTCGAGGACGTCGCCGACCCCGAGTCGCCGCTGTGCGTCATCTACACCGGCGGCAGCACGGGCACCCCCAAGGGCGTCGTCCTGTCCCACCGCGCGGCACTGGCCAACGCCCTCAACGAGATGTACGACTGCGGCGTCGGCAGCCGGCCCGAGGAGCGGGGGCTCATCGTCACCCCGCTGTTCCACTCCGCCGCGCTCCTGTGCTGGCTCGTGCCCCACTTCGTGGCGGGCGCGACCAGCGTCATCGCCCCGAAGTTCAGCGACGAGACCCTCGTGGACCTGGTGGGCCGCGAGTCGATCACCAACACCTTCATGATCCCGAACATGATGCGCCGCCTCATGGACCAGGGGGTGCTCACCGACCCCACGATCCGGGCGAACCTCAAGGCGCTGCACACCGGAGCCGGCCTCCTGCGCATGCCCGACAAGCAGCTCTTCACCGAGATGCTGCCCGAGACCGAGCTCTACTTCCGGTACGGCCTGACCGAGGCCGGCCCCATGGTCACCCGGCTCAAGCCGGCCGACATGCTCGATCCGGCCGTCGACGGCTCGATCGGCACGGAGTACCTCCTCGTCGAGGCGCAGCTCCAGGACAGCGACGGGCTGGAGGTCGCCGCTGGCGAGCTCGGCGAGATCTGCGTCCGCGGCCCGGGGCTCATGAGCGGCTACTACGGCCGCCCGGACGCGACGGCCGAGGCGATGCGCGGCGGGTGGCTCCACACGGGCGACCTCGCTGTCCGGGACGAGCGCGGCTACTACTACTTCCGCGACCGCCTCAAGGAGATGATCAAGACCGGGGGAGAGAACGTCTACTCGGCGGAGATCGAGCAGGTCCTCCACCTCCACCCGGCGGTCCTCGAGGCCGTGGTCATGGGCGTGCCGGACCCGAAGTGGGACGAGGAGGTCCGGGCCGTCGTCGTGCTCCGCAGCGGCGAGACGGCCGAGGCCGCACAGCTCTCCAGCTTCGTCCGCGAGCACCTGGCCGGCTACAAGGTCCCCAAGCAGATGATCTTCCTGACCCCCGACGAGCTGCCCCGCACCGCTGCGGGCAAGCTCCAGAAGGCCGCACTCAAGACCCAGCTCGGGTGGGACGGCTCATGAAACTCGCAACGATCCGGATCGGCGGCGGCACCCGCGCCGCCGCACTCGACGACGACCGCCTGGTCCCCCTCGCCTTCCCCGACGTCCACGCCTGGCTCGAGGCAGGGTCGCCGGACTGGAGCGCGCACGTCGACGGCGCGCCGGTTCCCCTCGGCGCCGCCGACTTCGCCCCGGTCGTACCCCGGCCGGGGAAGGTCATCTGCGTCGGCCTCAACTACCGCGACCACATCCTCGAGATGGGCCGGCCCATCCCCGAGTTCCCCACGCTCTTCGCCAAGTTCGCCGACTCGCTCATCGGCGCGAACGACAACCTGGTGCTGCCCCCGCGGTCCGACAGGGTCGACTGGGAAGGCGAACTGGCCGTCGTCGTGGGCCGCACCGTGGCCCACGCCGACGAAGAGGCGGCGAGGTCTGCGATCGCCGGGTTCGCCGTCGCCAACGACGTCTCGGCGCGGGACTTCCAGCGGCGGACCAACGAGTGGCTGCAGGGCAAGACGTTCGACTCGACCACCCCGCTGGGCCCCTACCTCGTGACCGCCGACGAGACCGGCACCGAGCCGGACCTCGCGATCACCTGCAGCGTCGACGGCACCGTCAAGCAGCACTCCCGCACCGGCGAGCTGGTGTTCAAGCCCGTCGCGCTGGTGCAGTACATCTCCGCCATCACCACGCTGCGGCCGGGCGACGTGATCCTCACCGGCACCCCCGGCGGCGTCGGCGACGGGCGCGACCCCAAGGAATACCTCCGCCCCGGCTCGGTTCTCTCCACAGCCGTCGACACGCTGGGCGAGGCCCGCAACCGGTGCCTCGAGCACCCGGTAGCAGCCCCGCCGGCAGCCGGATCCACCCAGACAAGGACGCTCCATGTTCACTAAGATCCTCATCGCCAACCGCGGCGAAATCGCTGTCCGCGTCATCCGCAGCGCCCAGTCCCTCGGCATCGCCGCCGTCGCCGTCCATTCGGAGGCGGACGCGAGGTCGATGCACGTGCGCGTCGCGGACGAGGCCGTGGACCTGGGCGCCGGCCCGGCGAGCGAGAACTACCTCAACGTCGGCAAGATCATCGAGGCGGCCAAGGCCACCGGTGCCCAGGCCATCCACCCCGGGTACGGCTTCCTCTCTGAGAACGCCGCCTTCGCCCAGGCCGTCGCCGATGCGGGCCTGACGTTCATCGGACCCAGCGCCTCCGCGATCTCCACGATGGGCGAGAAGGTCGCCGCCCGCGCCGTCGCGGTCGCGGCCCAGGTCCCGCTCGCTCCCGGCTCGGACGGCGCCATCTCCGGCGCCGACGACGTCGTGGCCTTCGGTGCCCAGCACGGCTACCCCATCCTCGTGAAGGCCTCCGCTGGCGGGGGCGGGCGCGGCATGCGCCTCGTCCACACTGAGGCCGAGGCTGACGACGCGGTCGCCGCCGCCGCCCGCGAGGCCACCGCGGCCTTCGGCAACGGCGAGGTCTACCTCGAGCGCTACCTCACCAACGCCCGCCACGTCGAGGTCCAGGTCTTCGCCGACTCCCATGGCAACACCGTCTACGTGGGCGACCGCGACTGCTCGGTCCAGCGCCGCCACCAGAAGCTCATCGAGGAGTCGCCCGCCCCCGGCCTGTCCGAGGAGATGAGGCGGGCAATGGGTTCTTCGGCCGTCCGGCTCGCCGAGCATGTCGGCTATGTGGGGGCAGGCACGGTCGAGTTCCTGGTCGAAGGGGAGGCGTTCTACTTCCTCGAGATGAACACCAGGATCCAGGTCGAGCACCCCGTCACCGAGATGGTCCACGGCGTCGACCTCGTCGCCGAGCAGATCAAGGTCGCCGCCGGCGAGCCGCTCGGGATCCTGGACCGGCTCGCACCAGCGGGGGCGGCCGTCGAGGCCCGCATCAATGCGGAGGACGTCGCCGACGGGCTCTTCCTCCCCGCCCCGGGCCCCCTCGAGAAGGTCGAGGCGCCGGCGGGGGAGGGCCTGCGCTTCGACGCCGGCTATGCCTCCGGCGACGAGGTGCTCCCGTACTACGACAGCCTCATCGGCAAGCTCGTCGCCTACGGCGCCACGCGCCAGGAGGCCCTCGACCGACTGGCAGCGGGCCTGCGCGAGCTGGACATCGTCGGGGTCCCGACGACCGCCCCGGCTGCGCTGGCGATCGTACAGCACGAGGACTTCCGTCAGGTGCGCTTCTCCACCCGCTGGCTCGAAGAGGGCATCGATCTCGCCGAAGAGCTCGAGAAGCTCGATGACGCCCCGTCGCGGCAGGAGGTCGAGGTGGGCGGCCGCTTCTACACGATCCCCGTCTTCCCCGACCTCGGCCGCCCCGGCCAGCTCCTCGCCCCGGCGGCTGCCGCGGCCGGGTCCGAGGCGCCGGCTGCATCCGGGCAGCGCAGCGGCCGCAGCGCCAAGGCCCGCAAGGCCAAGGCCTCCGACGGCAGCGTCAAGGCCCCCATGCAGGGCACGATCGTCAAGGTCAACGTCGCCGAGGGCCAGAAGGTCGACGCTGGCGAGATCCTCTTCGTGCTCGAGGCCATGAAGATGGAGAACCCGATCGCAGCGCCGGCGGCGGGGATCGTCGGGGCCGTGAACGCCGCGGTGGGGGATGCCCTCGCCGCCGGCACCCTGCTGACCCAGCTGATCCTCGAGGAGGCGGCAGCATGAAGCCCTACCGTTCCCTCCTGTTCGTCCCGGGCCACAAGCGGTCCTGGATCGACAAGGCCCTCGCCTCGGACGCGGACGCCGTCATCATCGACCTAGAGGACTCCGTCCCCGAGGAGGACAAGGCTCTCGCCAGGGCCAACGCCCGGGAGGCGCTCGAGGCGCTCTCCGGCGACAAGGGCGTGCTCGTCCGCCCCAACGCGCTGGACACCGTGCACTTCGGCGCCGACGTCCTGGAGGCGACCCACGCCAACGTCGCCGGATTCCTCCTGCCCAAGCTGTTCACCAGGGACGACGTCGTCCGCTTCGACGCGCTCGTCACCGCCGCGGAGCTCGCCCACGGTGTCCCGCGCGGCACGGTCGAGCTCATCCCGTCCCTCGAGACGGCCGCCTCGATCCAGAACGTCGAGGCAATCCTCTCCGGCCCCCGCGTCGGCGGGGTCATGGCCGCGGCCGCCAAGGACGCCGACGTCTCCCGGGAAGTGGGATTCACCTGGACCGCCGGCGGTCAGGAGACCCTCTACCTGCGCAGCCGCGTGGTCCTCGCGGCCCGGGCCGCCGGGCTGCGCAGCATCGTCCTCGGCCTGTGGCAGGAGGTGCGCAACCTCGACGGGCTGCGCCAGTTCGCCTCCTCCAACCACGGGCTCGGCTACACCGGCCAGGTCATCATCCACCCGACCCACGCGCCCGTGGCCAACGAGGAGTATGGGCTCTCGGCCTTCATGCGCGACTACTACGAAGGGCTCATCGCCGCCTTCGACCAGGGCAAGCGCGAGGGCCACGGGGCCGTGTCCTACCGCGGCGAACACATCGACCTCGCCCACGCCAACCACGCCCGGCAGGCCCTCGCCTTCGCCGGTGCCGTCTGACCGCCCACCAGGACCGAAGGAGCTACCCATGGCAGGCATGTACTACGAGGACTTCGAGGTGGGCACCGTGATCCGCCACGAGGTCACCCGCACCGTCACCGAGGCGGACAACCTCCTCATCACCACGCTCACGATGAACGTCCAGCCGCTGCACCTCGACGCCGAGTTCTCGGCCAAGAGCATGTACGGCCGCCAGATCGTCAACAGCATCTTCACCCTCGGGCTCGTGACGGGCATCCCCGTCCAGGACACGACCCTGGGCACCACCCTCGGCAACCTCGGCTTCCGCGACATCGAGTTCCCCAAGCCCGTCTTCATCGGAGACACGCTCCGCGTCGAAACCGAGGCCCTCGACAAGCGCATCTCCAAGTCCCGTCCCGAGACCGGCATCGTCGGGATCGAGCACCGCGGCTACAACCAGCGCGACGAACTGGTGTGCGTGGTCCGACGGACCGCCCTCATGAAGCGCAGCGAGGAAGCCCCGGCGGGACTCCAGGGCGCCACCGCGTAGGGCCCGCACCATCCCAGGAGCCGGCGTGCAAGCCCCTGAAGGCGTGCCGCCGGCTCGCATTGACCCATGGAGGCCCGATGACCCACGAGAGACCCCACGACGGGCCGGCTGAGGCCGGCACGGGAGCAGACCTCCTCGGCTTCGAGGACTACCAGCTGATCACCCGCCTCAAGGCGGCGTACTTCTTCTCGCTCGACACCAAGGACTGGGGACGGCTGAGGGAGCTCTTCTCTGACGACGCGCACTTCGAGGGGTTCCCCTTCGCCTCCGGCGGCCCCGATGCCTTCGTCGACGGCGTCTCGGCGTGGCTGGGCCGGATGCGCTCCGTCCACCACGGCATGATGCCCGACCTCCGACGCCTGGACCGGGACAGGGCGCGCGGGCGCTGGACCATGGCCGACTACCTCACCTGGGGCGACCCAGGCTTCGTCTACAAGGGCTTCCCGATCCCCGGCATGTACGGCATCCGCGGCTACGGGTACTACGACGAGGAGTACGTGCGAGATCCCGGCGACGGACGCTGGCGGATCTCCTTCATGCGGCTGACCCGGCTCTGGATCGACCCCCTGCGGGGTGATCGCGTCGAGGCGCCGGCCTACGATGTGCCCGGGGTGCGCACGGATTGGCTAGGTGGCGAACGAACGCTCGGGAGCTAGCATGGATGCACAGGCGACAGGAGGAGCGATGCCGACTATGGAACGCAAGACAGCGGTGGCCATCCGCGAGGAGGCGGCCCGCCTGTTCTTCGAGCGCGGCTACAACGCCACCTCCCTGCGCGACGTCGCCGCGGCGGTGGGGCTCAAGGTTGGAAGCCTCTACAACCACATCGACAGCAAGGAAGACCTCCTGCTGCAGATCATGGGGGGGATCATCGACGACCTCCTCGAGCATGCCCGGCAGGCCCTGGCAGAAGCCACCGGGGATGCGGTGGACCGGCTCCAGGCGGTCCTGGGCGCCCATCTGCGCTTCCATGCCGAGCGGGCCCAGACCGTCTTCATCGGCAACACCGAGCTCCGCTCCCTCTCCCCGGACGCCCACCAGAAGATCGTGGACAAGCGGCAGGAGTACGAGACCTTCCTGCGGGGACTCGTCGAGGACGCCGGCAGGGCGGGCCTCGCCAACCTCATCGACACCCGGATCCACGTGTACAGCTTCGTCGCCCAGGCGACGCACATCGCCAGCTGGTACCAGCCGGGCCGGCGCAAGTCGCTCGAGGAGATCGTCCGCGACTACACCAAGCTGGCCCTGCGGGAGCTGGGAGTCGCCGACGCGGATCAGAGGGTGGACCGGCAGTACGCAGAGGGCATCCACGCGGACTCGGGCAGCGTCGCCGTCTGATCCTGCCCAAGGGGACCTCATTACGGCGAGAAGGGGTGGGGCCGGCGAGATCGCCGGCCCCACCCCTTCTCCCGGCCCCCGCGGGAATCAGGAGCGGTAGTCGATCTCGAGGTCCGCGATCTCCTGGTCCTCGAGGTTGACCACGATGTTGTCCGGGGTCCTGGTGGTCATCCAGACGAGCTCCTCGGTCCTGCTCGCGTTGCCCTCGATGTGCGGCATGAATGGCGGGACGAAGACGAAGTCGCCCTCCTCGAGGTAGACGATCTGGCTGTAGCCCTCGCCGTAGCGGATGAACCCGCGGCCCTTGAGCACGTAGCCGCCGGTCTGGGCCTCCCCATGGTGGTGGGCGCCTGAGACCTCTCCCGGCCCCGTGTGGACCTTGCCGAACCAGAGGCGGTCGGCGGCGCTGTTCTCCTTGCTCACCCCCGAGATGCGCCGGGCATTGAGCGTCTGGCCCGGCGCCGGCTGGAGGTCCGCGGCACGGTGCACGCGGAAGATGTCCGTGTTCTTCATGATGTCGAAGGCAACGTCGGTCATGGGGAAGGTCCTTTCAGGTGGCATCGCCGGCACCGTCCGCCGAGGTCCAACGGCGGTGGAAGGCTGATTCCAGTGTCCGAGCCACCGAGAGCACTGTCAAGCGAACGCTTGTTCGTAAAGGCACTTTTGGCTATGTGTGACATCTCAAACCCTATGAAGGCGGAGAAGCTCTTGTCTGAGACGAGGATCACAGTTACATTAATGGACGAGCGCTTGTTCGTTTTCTGCGAATCGCAGCTGCTTCAGCTCCAAGCCGTCCGCATCGAGGGGGACGGTTCATTCGAGTCCGAGGAGTGAATTGCCTCCCATGTCTGAACTGACCAACCAGACCGCGCGCTCTGCCGCGCCGTCGCCCGTCGCAGTACCGATCGAGGGCCGCGGAGCCCGTCGCGCCCTCGCCAGCGGGACCTTCGGGACCGCGCTCGAGTGGTTCGACTTCGCCGTCTACGGCACCCTGTCGGCCACCCTCTTCCCGGCTCTTTTCTTCCCGAGCTTCGACGCGAACAGCGCTGTCCTGGCCTCGTTCGCGACCTTCGGGGCCGGCATGGCGGCCCGCCCGCTGGGCGGCATCGTCTTCGGAGCCCTCGGTGACCGGATCGGGCGGCGCAACGTCCTCATGTTCACCCTGGTGCTCATGGGCCTGTCGTCGGTGCTCATCGGCCTTCTGCCCACGTATTCGGTGGCTGGCCTCGCTGCCCCCACCCTGCTCGTCGCGCTCCGCTTCCTCCAGGGCTTCGCCCTCGGAGGAGAGTCGACCGGGGCCCAGATCCTCGTCGTCGAGCACGCGCCCGACGAGCGGCGCGGTTTGTTCGGCGGCATCCTCGCAACCGGGTCGCCCGTGGCCCAGACGCTTGCCTCCGTCGTGCTCACCGGGCTCGCGACCTTCCTCTCGAAGGAGCAGTTCGCCGCCTGGGGCTGGAGGCTTCCGTTCCTCATGGGCATCCTGCTGCTCGCTGTCGGCATCTTCATCCGCCGGCGCATCGAAGAGTCGGACGCGTTCAAAGAGAGCCAGCGGCTGGCCGCTGAGTCGGACCTCCCGCAGGAGCGGGCCCTCGCCGTTCTACGCCGACGCCCCGGAACCGTCATCAAGCTCGTCCTCGCATGGGCCGCACCCGCAGGCCTCTTCTGGATCTGCGTCACCTACGCGGTCAACTACATGACCAAGGAGCTGCACTATGACAACTCCATCGCGTTCAGCCTCATGGTCATCGCGAACCTGGTCTCCATCCCGGCAGCAATTTTCGGCGGCCGGGTGAGCGACCGCATCGGCCGCAAGAAGGCCTTCTTCCTTGGTCTTGCCCTCCAGGGCGTCGCCGCCGCCACCATGTTCCCCATCATGAACACCATGAACTACCCGGCCAGCGTGGCCGTCGTCGCCCTCTCCCTGTGCGGCATCCAGATCATGGCGGGCACCCAGGCGGCCTTCTTCTCCGAGTCCCTCCCGACCTCCATGCGCTACACCGGATCAGCGCTCGGCATGACCTTCGCAGGCCTCATCTTCGGCGCCCCTATCCCGTTCATCGCGGCCTGGATCTTCCAGAACACCCACAACGGCACGCTCGCCCTCACGCTCATGGGCGTCGGTCTGGTACTCATCTCTGCGATCGCGACCGCGCTGCTCCCCGAGCGCTTCAAGCGCGGACTGCACGAGCTTTCCTGAAACACCCTTTTCAGGTTGGGCGGCCCCGCGACGCGGGGCCGCCCAACCTATCTCCCGCACAGCGGGTGAGGAGCAAGCGACGACATGATCCGGCCACGCCATCAGTCCCGAGCAGTGGCGGGAAACGGCCCGAGTCAGTTCGTTTCCATGCCGAGATACCGGTATACGGTGGCCCGGCCGACGCCGATGACCCGCCCGATATCGGCCGGCCTGAGGTCCTTAGATGAGGAGACTACTAGGATGGCCTTGTCCCGGTGTTCGTCGAGGATGATCGCGGCGAGCTGTTGGGCGTCCTGGCCGGAGGAGACAACTCGGTAGTCGGTGGGCAGGGCGGGGTGGGCGGGCACGGTGCGTCTCTCGAACGCGTAGACGGACTTGTTTCGCGAGCCACGTTTGCGGCGGTCCGGTCCACCCATGATCTGCCCCTCCTCCGCATCAGGCCGCGTCGTAGGCCGGGTAGCTCGAGGCGGAGAAGCCGTCCAGGAGGTACTCGGTCGCCCACGCCTTGGCCTCGGTGTCCCCGACGGTCGGATTGCCGAGGCCGAGCGTTGCCATGGGGCCAAACTACCGTTCGACTGGGCCTGTGCTCGCAGCGGCACACGGCGGCCACGGCGACGAGCCCACGACGAGCCAGTGTCTGGGGCGCGGACGGCTCCGTCGGGCCACCGGCCTATGCCATCACGACCGCGAGCAGCGGCAGCACGGGCTCGTCGTCGGCAGCCCCACCTGGGGATCCTCCATATGGCGCTGGATGCGCGCGTGGTTGCACGTGTGTGATGGCCCGTACGATCAGCTCGTCGCTGCATGACGAAGGGATGACCTGGAGTTTCTGAGCAAGCCTCGCCGGCGGCTAAGCAAGATCGTGGTCGTCTCAACAAAGGAACCTTTGAGGGGACACCTTCTGGGCCGGCCCTCGCGGCGGTGGACTACTTCGCGAGCAGGATCGAGACGATCGTGGCCGCCGCGAGGGCCACGAGAGCGAGGGTCGCGGTGCGAAGGAGGATGGCGGGCGGGGCCGCATCTCGGTTCTTGAGGATGTGGCTGCGGTAGAGGACGCAGGCCGCGAGGGCGGCCGTTGCGGCTGCGGCGACTGCAGAGGCGATGCCGAGGCTCAGGGCGTTCCCCTCGAGCCTGTCGGCGTGGCGTGCCAGAGAGCGGATCCAGGAGCGCCAGATGAGCAGGTCCGAGACGAGCAGCGCGAGCAGTGTGCGCCCCCATGCCAGAGAAGTGCGCTCGGGTTGGAGACCGGGATCCCGTGCCTGGCCTGGGCCCTGCTGCCCGGCAGTCACCGTGAGAAGAGGATCAGGGCAGCGAAGACCAGGGCTGCAAGTGACACGACGACCGTCATGGCCACCAGTAGCCAGGCATGTGGGAGCTCGCGCTTGTTGCGCATGGCCCGTTCTTGGAGGGACCAGCGCCGGTAGGCCTCGAACGCTAGAAGGGCTCCGATCGCGGCGAGTACCAGGCAGAGGGCGATGCGGATGGGGGCCGGGGCAATGTCCGGTGTGAGCTGGTCGATGGCAATCGATCCGGCGAGGATCGCCATGGAGGTGCGTATCCAGGCGAGGAAGGTGCGCTCGTTGGCCATGGAGAACCTGTAGTCCGGCATCTCTCCTTCCCGTCGCCACTGGGGTTCCTTGAGCTTCACGGGATTCTCCAATGATGGCGGGGGCGGATGCGACGCCTCAGCCTATTCGCCCGAAGCGCTTCGATGCGCGGTGGGCTTCCCTAGGGCGGCCATCGCGACGCGGCAGGGCCCCGCGGCCTGAGGTCGCGAGGCCCTGCCTCGGTCGTGGCCCGATCAGGCTGCCGGGTCGAGGCCCAGGCGGCGGCGGTCGCGCTGCTGGTTGATGAAGATCAGGGAGAGGACGCCGAGGGCCAGCAGGAGTCCACCGGCGAGGGCGAAGGAGGCAGCGTAGCCGGCGGCCTGCGTCGCGGCACCGCCGATGAGGAACCCGGAGACGGCTGGGGCGAAGACGCCGCCGGTGGTGAAGACCGCGTTCGCGATGGACAGGTTGGCCCCGCGCTGGGCCACCGAGGTCAGCTCTGCGACCACGAGGTAGCTGAGGGCGAAGAGGGCCGGTGCGGTGCCGAAGCCGAAGACCATGAGGGCGACGGCGACCACGGGGTTCGGCACGAGGGAGGCTGCGAGGAGGGCGGCCCCTCCGAAGACTGCCCCGCCGCCCAGGACCCAGGCACGGGACTTGCGGGTGGGGATTCCGCGGAGGTGGAGCCGCTGGGTGAGGGCGCTCAGGCCTACGGTGGCGATGGCGCCCCAGGCGGCAGGGAGGGCGATGAGGGTGCCGGCCTGCTGGCCTGTGAGCCCGAGGACGGTCTGGAAGTAGGCCGGTCCCCAGGACATGGCGAGGGTGAAGGTCCAGTAGCCGAAGAATGAGGTGAGGACGGCGAAGATCCAGCTCGGGGACAGGATGGTGCGCAGGTAGGGGACTCGGGACTCGGAGGCGCTGGCGGATGGGTCCGCGGAGCCCCGGTGGCCGTCGAGCTTCAGCTCGGCCGCGCGGCCGGTATATGGGCCTTCTTTGCCGACCAGGAGCCAGTAGATGGCGAATGCGAGGCCGACGACGGCGAGCACGGCGAACGCTGCGCGCCAGCCGTATGCGCCGATGACCCAGGCGAGCACGGGGGCGAAGGCGACGATGCCGAGGGTGACGCCGGAGGATGCGAGGGCGGCGGGGGTGGCGCCCTTCTTCGCGGGGAACCACTTGTAGACGCCGTGCATCATTACGGGGGCGAGCGGTCCCTCGCCGGCGCCGAGCAGCAGCCGGCTGACCCAGAGTGCGGGCAGCGTGGAGAAGACGAGGATTGGGGCCTGCGCCAGGGACCACAGAATGCAGATCACGAGCAGGATCCAGCGGCTCTGGATCCGGTTCGCGAGGGGGGCGGCGACCAGCTGTGCCACTCCGAAGGTGAAGAACATCGCACTGCTGACGAGGCCGAACATCGCGGGGGTGATGTGGAGGTCCTTCATGATCGGCACGGCGGCGAGGCCGAGGACGGCTTTGTCCGCCCAGCTGAGCATCATGAGGAATAGGAGCGAGACGGTGACGAGCCAGCCGTAGCGGCGGCGCTTCTCATAGGACCACGAGGCGGGGTCCTTGGACGGAACGGGCAGTGCCTGGGGCGAGGTGGGGTCGGCGAGCTGTGTCATGGGGTCTACTCCTTCGTAGAACCGGCCGACGCCGAGGCGGAGACCTTGAGGGGGATTGAGGTGAAGAAGTGGAGGGTGTTGTGCAGCTCCGGCACGGGGTCGCCGTCGAGCTCGAGGGTGGCGGCCCGCGCCACGAGTGCCTTAAGGACCAGTTCGATCTCGAGGCGGGCGATGGGCTGGCCGATGCACTGGTGCAGGCCCATGCCGAATGCGACGTGTCCGGTCGCGTTGCGGTCCAAGTCGAAGTCCGAGGCCGTGTCGCCCCAGTGCCGCGGGTCCCGGTTGGCGGCGCCGAGGAAGAGCAGGAGCTTCGCGTCGGCCGGGATGCGGACTCCGGCGAGCTCGGATTCGACGGTGGTGGTGCGGTGGAACATCTGGAAGGGCGACTCGAGGCGCAGCGCTTCATCGACGGCGAACTTGACCAGGTGCGGCTCGCGCCGGAGGCGGGCCCACTGCTCTGGCTTCCGGGCCAGGCACAGGAGGGTGTTCCCGATCCCTGCCACGGTCGTGTCGACGCCGGCGGAGAGCAGGGCGCGCACGAGCAGGGAGGCCTCCTGATCGGTGATGTTGCCGAGGTCTGCCTGCTCCCAGATCTTCTCACCGAAGCCGCCGGGCATGAGGCTTCCGCGGGCGCAGGCCCACTCGACCCAGGCTGCCACTGACTCGGCTCCGACGAACGCGCGTTCGTAGATCTCGTTGTGGGGGCCGAAGGCGTTGAAGGCCATGCTGCCGTAGGGCAGGAGGTTCTCACGGCCGGAGTCGGGGATGCCGACCGCGTCGGGGAAGACGCGCAGTGGGTAGACCTGCGCGAGGTCGGTCACGGCATCGAAGGTTCCCCGCGCCGCGAGGGAGTCGGCGAGGGCCTCTGCGGGCGGGGTGAAGCCGGCTGCCAGGTCCCGGATGGAGCCGGGGTGGATGACCTTGGAGAGGCCGCGCCGCATGGCGGTGTGGGTGGGCGGGTCCGATTCGAGAATGCCCGCGGGGCGCCACTCGGCCTGCTTGCGGATGTCCTTCGGACCGACCCCGCCTGAGGAGCAGTAGGTCTCGAAGTCCATGAGGACCTCGTGGACGGGTTCGAAGTGGGTGACGGCGTAGACGCCGTACTTCTCGAGGTAGACCACGGGCCCGGTCTCGCGGAGGGCCTCGTGGAGGGCGTAGCGGCCCACGAGGTTCTCGGGGGCGAAGGGGTCCAGGTCGAGGACCGGCGCCTCGTGGCGGGTCAGAAGCGACATCGTGTTCTCCGTGGGTCTCAGAGGTCGAGGGTGAGGCGGCTGCAGCCGGCGGCGGCGCGGGAGACGCAGACCATCATGGTGGCGCTGCGGGCCCGGTCTTCGGGGGTGAGGATGGCGTCGCGGTGGTCCACCTCGCCCGCGAGCACGGTGATCTCGCAGGTGCCGCAGACCCCCTGGCGGCAGGAGGAGAGGACGCGGACGCCGGCCTCCTCTACGGCGTCGAGGAGGGTACGGTCGGCACCGACCTCGACGATGCGCCCGCTCCGGCTCAGCTCGACCTGGAAGGGGCCCGCGGATCCGCTGGATCCGGGGGCGGCGGCGAACCGCTCGAGGTGGAGGGCACCGGCTGGCCAGCCGAGGCAGTAGTCCTCGATGGCGTCGAGGAGCCGCTGCGGTCCGCATGCGTACACGGCTGTGAGGGCCCGGGGAACGCCGAGGAGCGCCTCGAGGTCGAGCCGGCCGGACTCCTCGGACGGGAAGAGCAGCACGCGCTCGGGACCGTAGGCATCGAGGAGGTCCTGCGCGAAGGCCATGGTGGCAAGGCTCCGGCCCCCGTACGCCAGGCGCCACTCTTTGCCGGCCTGCTCGGCTGCCTCGATCATCGCCAGCATCGGGGTGATCCCGATGCCTCCGGCGATGAAGAGGTACTTGCGGGAGGGGGCGAGCGAGAAGTTGTTGCGGGGACCGCCCACCACAACCCGTGTCCCGACCGTCAGCTCGTCGTGGACGTAGGCCGAACCGCCGCGGGACTCGGGCTCGCGCAGGACGGCGATCTCCAGGCTGGCCCGGTTGGCAGGGGAGGAGCAGATCGAGTACTGGCGGGTCAGGCCGGGCAGGTACAGGTCGATGTGCGCGCCGGCCTCCCACGCGGGGAACAGTCCGCCGCCCGCAGGGCGGAGCATGAGGTGGGCAACGCCGTCGGCTGCGTCGCGGCGCTCGGCGACGAACGCGTCCAAGGTCGCAGAGAGGGGCAGGAGGTGCTCCACGTCTGCCTCCACCTGTGCCGTCATCGGGGGATCCTTTCGCTGATGCGCTGAGGGTGACCTCCGTCACCGCGCCTTCTCCACAGACCATAGATCCGCACCGTGGGCAGGATCACGCTCTCTTTACCACTGGGTGAAAAGGCCGCGCGCAGCCTTCGGATCTGCGTCCTCAGCCGGTGGCGCCGAGGGTCCTCCCGATGGCCTTGGCGGCGACCTGGAGGGCCGGCAGGGTGCGCTGGACGGGCGGCGGGGCGGCGCCGATGCCGACGGCGCCGAGGGCCGCGATGACGCGGTCGCCGGCGCCGAGGACGGGCACGGCGAGGCCGGAGGTGCCGAGGGCGTGCTCCTCGACGGTAGTGGCGTAGCCCTGGTCGCGGACCTTGACGATCTCGCGCTGGAGCCTTGCAGGGTCGGTGATGCTGTGCCGTGTCTCCTGCTTCAGATCGGCGAAGGCGCGCTCCAGGACGGATGCCGGCGCGTAGGCGAGGAGGACCTTTCCGCCGGCGCTGGTGTGGAGGGGCAGCCGTTCGCCGACCCGTGCGACGGGCTGCCCGACGGAGGTGCCGGCGATGCGCTCCAGGAGCAGCGCGCGGGCGTCTTCGAGGACGAAGAGGTTGACCACGTGCCGGGTCGCGAAGAGCACGTCGTGCATGTAGGGCGCTGCGACCTCGCGCAGGCCCTTCTGAACGGGGGCGAGGATGCCCAGCGTCCACAGGCGGTAGCCGATCTGGTACCGGCCGTCGGTTGTCCTGGCCAGCGCCCCCCAGTCGGTGAGCTCACCGAGGAGACGGTGGCAGGTGGCCACGGGCGTGCCGGACCGCCGCGCGATCTCGGACAGGCCGAGGACCGGGTGCTCCTGGTCGAACGCGCCCAGGACGTTCAGCGCGCGTGAGGTCACGGACTTCCCTGCGTCCTTCGAATGCCCTGCCACTGCCCACCTCGCCCACGGGTACCCGGCAGGGTCGCCGGGCGCCTCCTTCACGATAGCCCCCGGATATCCCGCCGTACGGGAGCGGCGGTCAGCTCCTGGCCGGGATGCGCCCCGGGAGGAAGTGCTGGCCCGGCCGGGCGACGGTGATGGGGCCGGGGAACTCCTCGGCTACGCCTGCGGCCCATTCCTCGTCGGTGGCCACGCCCGCAAGGTGGGATAGGACCACGTGCCCCACCCCGGCTGCCCTGGCGATGCGTCCGACCCCTGTGGGGGTGGTGTGGGAGACCTGCTGGTGGTTGAGGAACTCGGGCGAGAAGTCCCGGGCTGCGAAGTAGGCGAGGTTGACGGCCTCGTGGATGAGCAGGTCAGCGCCGGCGGCGAGGGTTGCGACGTTCCCGCACTCGGCCGTGTCGCCCGAGATGACGACTGAGCCGTAGGCGGTGTCGAACCGGAACGCGAAGGCCGGGAAGACTGGCGGGTGTTCGACCAGGATCGCGCTGACGCGCACGTTCTCGTCGGCGTATACCTCGAAGGGCTCCATGGCCGGGGTGCGCCCGGCTCCTGCTCCGGCGCCGCTGGGCAGTTCGATGTCCACGGGGCGGACGATCCGGCGCAGGTCCGGGCGTCCCTCGTCGGTGATGCGGATGGCGATGTCGTAGTCGAAGGCGGCCAGGAGGTGGGAGACCATCGCGCTGGTCTGCGGCCCGGGCCCGTACACGGGCACGTCCCCCGTGAAGCCGTCTACCGGGGCACCCCAGTTCCACAGCAGGTATGCCGGCAGTTCTCCGACGTGGTCGGAGTGGAGGTGGGTGATGAAGGCGGCCCGGAGGTCCTTCCCGCGCAGCCCTGCCGCGTTGGCCTGGCGTGTGCAGCCGAGGCCGAAGTCGACGAGGTAGTGGGTGCCATCGACCACGACGGCGGTGGCGATGCCTGGTGCTCCGCTGCGGATCGCGGGGCCGGCCGCGGTGCCCAGGGTGATGACCTCGAGGCCGGCGGAGTCAGGGGTGGCGGGATGCATGTGGTGTCCTTCTGTCAGCGGGCCGTGCTGGCTGCCGGGGCGGGGCTGGGAGCGGGAAGATGGTGCCGGGCGTTGACGGTGCGCAGCTCGAGGTAGGGCTCGAGCCCGAAGGTGCCGCGCTCGCGCCCGACGCCGGAGGCCTTCCAGCCTCCGAACGGGGCGTCCAGCTCGACCTGCGTGTGCTGGTTGACCCACACCGTGCCGGCCTCTATCCGGCCGGCGAGCTCATCGGCGCGGTCCAGGTCAGGGGTCCACAGGGAGGCGCCGAGGCCGAACTCCTGGCCGTTGAGGCGGTCGAGGAGGGCGTCGACGTCTGTGTAGGCGACGACGGGGAGGGCTGCACCGAACTGCTCAGTGGATACCAGCGTGGTGTCGAACGCGGCCCCGGCCACGACGGTCGGTTCGAGGAAGTGCCCCGGGAGGGATGTCCCGCGCCCGCCGCCTGCTGCGAGCGTCGCACCGCCCTCGAGCGCTTCCCGGACCAGTCCTTGGACGAGCTCGAGCTGGGACCGGTTGTGCATGGGGCCCATGGTGGTGCCCTCGGCGACTCCGTGCCCGACGACAAGGGTGGCCGCCTCGGCGGCAATCGCCTCGACGAACTCGGACTCGCGCTCGGCGGGCACGAACACCCGCTTGACTGCCATGCAGACCTGGCCGGCGTTGCGGAACGCCGAGCCGACGATCCCGGCCGCGGTGAAGGCGGCGTCGGCGTCGGGCAGGATGATCGCCGGGTCGTTGCCGCCCAGCTCGAGCGTGACCCGCTTGACCGTGGGTGCGGCCTGTGCGGCGATCGCGGAACCCACCTCGGTCGAGCCGGTGAAGGAGATCTTGCGCACCTTCGGGTGCTCGCTCAGGGCACGGTTGACCGCGCGCCGGCCCGTGAGCCACTGCACCACCCCGTCCGGGACGAACTCCGCGACGGCGTCGACGAGCGCGATGGTCGACAGCGGCGTCGTCGGGGACGGCTTGGCGATGACCGTGCAGCCTGCCGCGAGGGCAGGAGCGAGCTTGACGCTCAGCAGGGAGATCGGGAAGTTCCACGGAGTGATGGCGGCAACGACGCCCACTGGCCGGCGCTGGACGGTGAGCCTGCGGCCGGCGCGATCGGGTAGCGCCTCCTGCTCGTCCCACTCCAGCGACGCGTAGTACTCGAAGACGTCCGCGGCGACGAGGACCTCGCCGACCGCCTCGCGGAGGACCTTGCCCTGTTCGAGCGAGAGGGTGCGGCCGATTTCAGGCGCCTTCGCCCGAAGGGACTGGGCAGCCCCGCGGAGCGCTGCCCTGCGGGAGTCGCGGTCGGCAGCCCAGCCCCGGCCCGCGGCAACGGCGCTCCGGACGGCGTAGTCGACGTCTGTTTCCCGGTGCAGGGGGGCGGTCCCCACCGGCTCGAGGGTGGCGGGGTCGAACACCTCGTAGGTCGTTATCATGCTGTGTCCCTTTCGGCAGGCCGCTGCGGGAGCGCCCGGTCTCGGATCTGGTCCCAGCGTCGCCCGGCACGCCATAGGCGGACAATGCGAGCTCTCCACCCAGTGGAAAGCCTGCGTTGCCCGTCACATCCTCAGGGCCAAGAGTGATTGGAGACGCAACAGCACCTCGTACCAGTAGGAGGACCCATGGAGCCCAACCTCACCGGACGGACCCTTGTCGTGACAGGGGCAGCCTCCGGGATCGGTGCGGCGACCGCAGCAGCCCTCATCCGGCTCGGCGCCCGGGTGATCGGGGTCGACCGCAACGTGCCCGAAGGCGCCCACGACTTCGTCCGCGCGGACCTCTCCACATCGGAAGGCGCAGGCGCCGCGGCTGCGCAGGTCCTGGCCCTCGCCCCGAGGATCGACGGGATCGCCAACATCGCAGGGGTGCCGGGCACAGCGCCGTGGAGGACGGTCCTCGGCGTGAACGTCTTCGGCCTGCGCGCCTTCACCGAGGCCCTGCTTCCCTCAATCGCAGAAGGCGGGTCTGTCACCCACCTCGCCTCCAACGTCGCAGACGGCTGGGCGGCGCGCACGGCCCAGATCCACGCGTTCCTCGGCCACGAGGACGACGGCGAAGCCCTCGCCTCCGTCGAGGAAGACACTGAGGTCACCGGCAACTCCTACCGCTTCTCGAAGGAATGCGTGCGGGTTCTCACCCAGACCCAGGCTGCTGCCTCTCTCGGCCGCGTGCGGGTGAACTCGGTAAGCCCGGGCCCCGTGAGCACCCCAATCCTCGAGGACTTCAAACGCGACCACGGCACATCCAAGGTCGAGGGCGCCATCAGCCTCACCGGCGGCGCCGCCACTCCAGAGGCTATCGCCGACGTCGTCGTCTTCCTCGCCTCGGAGTCGGCACGCTGGGTCAACGGCAGCGATATCCGCGTGGACGGAGGACTCGCTGCCCACCGGTTCACGGAGGCAACCCCCCAGCCGGCCTGACAGCTTCGGGCAGAGATCTGAGGGGGCGCCGCGCCCGTCCTCCCAGCAGACGCTGCCGCCGTCAGAAGGAGAACTGCCTCGCCCTCAACGGAATCGCAGCGCCAAACGATGCGGCTCCGGAACCGCTGCGGCACTCGCGTCTCGTCAATGGAACGGCTATTGAGAGGCTGGCGTCTACTCGGAGATCGGTCTTTGGTCGACAGCGCTGCGGCCGGGACGCCTCGAGCGGTAGGGGAATGCCGTGATGTGCCCGGGCTGTGGGGCCCAGGGACAGGGGCAGTGTGACCGGTGGTGAGGGAGCGCGGTGGTGCCGCGCTCCCTGTCTGTGTTCGAGCTAGGCCGGACCGTTGAGGGCTGGAGGGTATCCCGGTGTGGGAATTGCCTCGTAGCCCAAGTTGAGGACCTTCCATTCGCCGTGGGACAGGCTCATCACCATAGGGACCACTTCGGAAGATCCGCCCGGCTTCCATGGGCCGCCGGCTGGGGGCTCCCTGTGAACGTACAGCAGCTCGATGTCCAGGCCGAGCGCCCGGGGGGTGGCCCCGATGCCTGCGGAGTCGACGTCGAGAGGGAATGCCTTCTGGAAGTCCCGGACGACGTCCCGGCTGAAATCGCTCCAGAGCCTGTGGCCACGGCCGGGGGACACCGCTAGCGCCGCGATGACGTCCTCGGGGCGGCAGCCGCCCGAGTGAAGGCTCTCGTCATTCGCCTGCACCCACCACTGCGCCCAGCACAGGCGAAGGGTGGGATCCATGAACAGCCAGGCAGAGGCCAGATCTCCGGCATAGAAAGCCTGGAGGAACTCCCATGCCCGGTGGACGACGCGCGCCTGTGCCAGCGCCTCCTCCCGGTCAAAGTCAGGCAAGTCATCAGATCCGGCGGACATGCTGACCATTATTGCGAGCTGAGCCCACCTGTCACCCGCAGCTCGTCAAGCCGCCGATCAGGACAGCGGGCCGCAGCCCTTCTCCATTGGAGCCCGGAGCGCTAACAGCCTCGGCCGGGGCCGGGGCTTACGGTTCTCTTTCGAACGGGGCCGTCGTGGTGGCCGGTGATCCTCCTCCAGCTGATCCGGTATGTGCTCTCCGATGGTGCGCACGCGGTGGAGCGGGAGATCAGGCCCCGGAAACGCCGAGGGAGGCGGCGGCCTGCATCTGGGCGGGTGCGTGCAGGCCGGGCAGCAGGGCAGGGTGGTAGATGCCGGCGCGGAGGTCGCGGAGGGGGCCCTTGAAGCCGGCGACGTGGAGGAGGAAGGCGATGGGGGAGCGGCAGTGGCGCAGACAGCAGTCCTTCAGCGGAGTCAGCTGGTAGACCCCGGCGGCTGCCGGCTACACCGGAGAACGGACGGTGACCGACGGGCCCGACTTGGAACTGATCGAGGCCATCGCTGAGGCGGGACCAGACTGCCCGGTCATCGCCGAAGGACGGACTCACACCCCCGCGCAGGCACGGTTCGCACTCGATGCCGGCGCGTTCGCCGTCGTCGTCGGAACCGCAATCACGCATCCCGCCACCATCACTTCCTGGTTCCGAAAAGCGCGATGAGGATCTACGCGACCCGCTTCGCACGGAACGGATCACCGAGAGCCGTGAATTGGCTGGAGGCCCGGGCAGTAGTTCCCGGGCCTCCGACTGAGGTCAATCAGAACACGAAGGCCCACGCGAACATGGCGACGATGTAGATCAGGCCGACGACCACCATGTCGATCACGGTGTAGCCCATGATGTCTTTGAGCTTGAGCTTCGACAGTGCGAGGGCAGGCAGGATCCAGAACGGCTGAACGAGGTCGTTCCACGCGTTGCCGAGCATGACCGACATCGAGGTCTCCGGGAGGGAGGCGCCGAGCTGGTGCGCGGCGTCGATCATGAACGGGCCCTGGATGACCCAGTGGCCGCCGCCTGAGGGCGCGAAGAAGTTGATGAAGAACGAGGAGACGAGGCCCCAGAACGGCAGGGTCTCAGCGGTGGAGATGCCCACGAACCAGTGGGAGATCGTCTCGACGAGGCCGGAGCCGCCCATGATCGCCATGATTCCGGCGTAGAAGGGGAACTGGAGGATGATGCCGGAGACCGTCTTGATGCCCTCGTTCAGCTTGGTGACGTAGGCGATCGGTGTGCCCAGCAGGATGATGCCGAGGAACAGGATGATGAAGTTGATCAGGTTCAGGTCCACGCTGGTGCCGCTGACCATGGCAGCGACGACGTAGACGATGCCCACGAAGCCGATGACCATGGACAGGATGCGAGAGTTGTTCAGGCGCGCGGCGAAGGTCTTCTCCTCCACGACCGGCTTGGCCTCTACCGGGTTCTCCGCGGCGGCAGTCTGCGAGATGCCCCGCACGGGCTGGCCGGGCTTGGGGTGCATGGAGGCGTTGAGGAACGGCAGCACCACGAGCAGAACCAGGGTGGTAATCACCATTGGCGGCGAGAAGATGGTCTCCCCGAGGCTGATGACGCCCATGGACTTCTGCAGCGGGTGACCGGGTGTCGCGATGGTGAGTGGGATGGTGGCCGACAGGCCGAGCCCGTAGAACGTGAAGCCGGAGTATGCGGAGGCGATGATGAGGGGGTAGTGGACTCCCTGGACGCGGGTCGCGAGCTTGCGGGCCACCACGCCGCCGATGATCAGTCCGAACCCCCAGTTGAGGTAGGAGCCGATCCCGCCGACCAGGGTTGCCGTGATGACCGCGGCCTTCGGGGAGCTGATGCCCACGACGATCCGGTCGAGCAGCCTGTCGACGATGGGGGAGTTGGCCAGAACGTAGCCGGCTGCCAAGATCACGGCCATCTGCGTGGTGAAGGCAAGCAGGCTCCAGAAGCCCTTGCCCCAGTCCAGGATCGAGGTGATGGGGTTCGCGTGCTGGACCAGGACAGCGAGGATGAAGGTCAGCAGTGTCAGCGCGATCGCGAAGACAAAGGGATCGGGCAGGTACCTGTCCATGAGCTTCGTGAAGAAGCCTGTGGTCTTCTGCAGCAGACTCGCCTTGGGCGGCTGCACCGTTGCAGTCTTGTTCATTGTTCTTCCTCCGGGGTGTGTGTTGCGAGTCGGCTGAGGAGCTGCCTGTCGCGCCACGCGACCCGGTCCTCCCAGTGCGACAGGGGAAGGACGGCGCGGCGCTGCCGCGTGACCTCGGCGACGAGGTCCTCCGTCCATGGATCGTGCTGCCCGCGTTCGGCGCCCATGCGCTCGTATGCGGGGCCCATTTTGGCCGCGTGGGAGGCGATGCCTCCTCGCGTGTTGAGGTCCGCGGTCTCGAACGGGCCCATGAAGGCCCACCGGCGTCCGAGTCCGTCGCGCACGACGGTGTCCACGTCCTCGACGCTGGCGACGCCGTCCCTCACGAGGGCATACGCCTCGCGCAGCACGGCGCCCTGGAGCCGGTTGAAGACGAACCCCTCGACCTCGCGGCGGACCGTCACCGGCGAAAGGCCGGCGTCGGAGTAGATGCCTCGGGCGGCCTCGAGGAGGTGCGGCCGGGTTGCGGCGGAGGGCACGAGCTCGATCACCGGAATGAGGTGGGGCGGATTGCCGGGGTGGGCCACGAGGGCACGCTCGGCACACGGAAGGCCTTCGGTGCTGCGCGAGATGGGAATCGCGGACGACGACGAGGCCAGCACGGTGCGCGCGTCGGTCAGCTCGCCGAGCTGGGCGAAGAGCGCGTGCTTCGTCTCGGCGCGCTCGGGCACGCACTCCTGAACGAGGTCCGCCCCGGCAACGGCACGGGCGATGTCGTCGTGGACCGTGACGCGGGCGGCGACCGCCTCGGGCGGTTCCGCCAGCTGGCCATGCTCGGCGAGTGCGGCCAGCTTGGCACGGAGCTCGCGCGGTACGGCTACGCAGCGTTCCGCCTCGGGATCGACGATCTGGACGCGGGCCTTCGCGCGGGCGAACACAAGAGCGAAGGCGACACCGATCGAGCCTCCCCCGACGACCGCGATCCGAGGTCCGGATTCAGACATCTGCGCGCCCCACGGTCATTCCGCCGCAGACATAGAGCGTCTGCCCCGTGACGAAGCCGGAGCGCTCGTCGAGCAGGTAGCTCACCGCGTGCGCCACGTCCTCGGGGGTCCCCATCCGCTGCACCGGCACGGATTCGATGATCGCCCGGGTGCGCGGGGAGTCCGCCGGGTTGGCCTTGTTGAAGAGTTCGGTGGCGATCGGCCCGGGGCCCACGGCGTTGGCGGTGATGCCCTTGCGTCCGAGCTCAAGCGCCCACACTCGGGTCAGACCCAGCAGCCCGGCCTTGGTGGCGGCATAGGCGCTGCGCAGTTCCTTGCCGAGGGCGGCGCGCGAGGACATCGAGACGATGCGGCCGAAGCCGGCCTGCTCCATGCATGGCAGGAGCGCCTGCGTGCACTGCAGGGCGCTGCGGAGGTTGAGCGCCACAGCGGCGTCGAATTCCGCCAGGCTCTGCTCCTCGGTGGGATGGGGGAAGACGGCGCCGACGTTGTTGACGAGCCGGGTGATGGGGCCGGCTGCCAGGGCCTGCTCGAGTGCGGCCGCGGTGGACTCCGGGTCCGAGAGGTCGCAGTGGATCGCCTCGTCTCCCTCGCGGTCGAGGATGACGGGCTCGTAGCCGTCGGCCCGGCTGCGTTCGGCGATGGCCGCGCCTATGCCGTGGGCTCCGCCGGTGATGAGGATCCGCTGTGCCGTGGTCGGCATGGAGTGTGCTTCTTTCTGTCGAGGGACCTCTGGGTCGAGGAGGCTCTAGACGGTGGCGATGGGGTTGAGTGGGGAGCCTGAGGCGCCGGGCAGGTTCAGCGGCGGCGCGGTCAGCAGGAAGGCGCTGCGTCCGGCGCGGCGGAGGTGGGCGGCGAGTTCGGTGAGGTGCCATAGCTCGCCGAGCTGCACGCCAAGCTTGAACAGGCAATGCTCATGGAGGGGCAGGATCGACGCTGGCGCCGGCGCCGGTGTGGCAGGGTAGCGCTCCACGGCGTAGTTGTCCGCGGCGATCGCCGCGATGCCGGATTCCGTGATCCAGTCGAGGAGCTGCTGGTCACGCCCGTCCAAGGTGGCACCGTAGTGGTGCAGCACCGCGGGGTCGGGCGTGCCCCCCATGGCGAGGATCTTCGCCGCATATCCGGTGTGGACAGTGACGATGTCTCCGGGGCGGACGTCGATGCCGTCTTGCTCGAGGACGTGATTCCACATGTCGAATCCGACGAGGACGGGTTCGGTGCCGAAGTGGTGTGCCAGGTCCACCATGACGGCGCGGCCCTGCACCGGGTGGGCTGCGAGGGCGCCGATGCCCAAGGGCCCGAGGTCGGTGCTCGTCACCAGCGGCCTCGCGTCGAGCCCGCACTCGGACGCGCTGTCCGGGCCGATGACGTCGACGCCGGCGCGGTAGCCGTTGTAGTACACGGCTTCGGCGACCCCGTCGCCGTCCGCATCGAAGAGCGCGCCGACGTGGACGAAGGCATCCCATTGGGTCGAGTACTGCGTGTGGAGGACCACCAGATCGTCGTTCATGACGTCTGAGGAGCCAGGCACGAGGGAGTCGAGGCGACAGTTGACGTTCGGCTGCCCCGAGCGCAGATTCGGCCGATGGACTGGAGGGAGGCGGTTTGGGTTCAGGGCGTTGCCGCCGGGGAGGGTCAGCGGCAGTCCGAGGGCGAATGCCAGACCGTCCTTGACCTCTGCCAGCCCCTCCGCGAGCTTTGCCGGGGTCAACAGGTTCATCCGGCCGAGCGCATCGTCTGGACCGTACTCCCCCCAGGTGGACCCCTCAGGACGGCGGCGCCAGCGTGGGCGGGTGCTAGCCAATTGCTCCTCCTTGGTCCTGGTGGTGGCGGTGCTCACCGCGGGCTATGGCGCCCGACACATCGCTCCATAGTTGCCTTCCGGTTCATCTCAAGTCCAATATGAAACGAGCATTAGCCCATTAGAAAAATGCATGAAAGGAGTCGGATGGACATCAAGGTCCTCAACGCCTTCGTCGTCCTCGCCGAGGAGATGCACTTCACCCGAGCCGCTGAGCGCTTGGGCGTGGCCCAGCCCGTCATGAGCCAGTGGATCCGCAGGCTCGAAGACGAGCTCGGAGCTGTCCTCGTGGAACGCACTACCAGGGCCCTGCACCTGACCCCGGCGGGAACGGCCGCGCTCCCCCACGCTCGCAGCACCGTCCAGGCCGCCATGCTCGTCGAGCGGGCGGCACAGTCTGACGGAACTGCACCGGTCGGGATGGTCACCCTGGGCTATGCCGGAGCCTCCTCGCGGCCATGGCTGCCGCGTCTGGCGCGCGCCGTTCGGGCAGAGGCGCCCGGGGTCGAGCTCCGGCTCCGCTCCATGGTGTACGCCGGCGCCGCCCCGTCCCTCGTGGCCTCCGGCGACCTCGACATCGCCTTCAGCAGAAGGCCCTTGAGGCATCCCGGACTCGCCGAGCATGTCTTCGAGTACGAACGCCTGCTCCTCGCGCTGCCCTCCGACCACCACTTGGCGAACCGTCAAGAAGTCGCGCTCGAAGACGTCCGCGATGATCCATGGGTAATGTTCCCGGCGACACGGGGCTCGAGCGTGAGGGATGTGGGGTTCCGGCTCGCCGAACAGGCCGGCTTCACCCCGCGCATCGGCCAGGAGGCCCCCGACTCCTACACCATCCTCGGCCTGGTCGCCGCCGGTGTAGGGGTCACTCTCACCATCTCCTCGGTCGCCCACATAGACACCCCGGGCCTCAGGCTGGTCCCCCTGTCAGGACCGCCCCGCTGGCTCGCCGCCACCGTGGTCTCTCCGCGGCGCCCGACCCGGGCCGTCCACGCCGTCCTGGACATCATTCAGAGGGAGCTTCCTACTCCCGGCCGGCCGGACGGCCTCGTGCTGGAGTAGGAGGCACCTTCCCTGCGGTGCATAAGATGGCCCGGACGGGGCCCGCCCGTCCCCCGGTGATTCGTGCCGGACACTGCCCGAAAGGTCTCCTGATGCTCTACCTCGCCCGCATGGATGTCACCTTCCCCGA
Organism: Sinomonas soli; assembly: GCF_054782415.1. NCBI lineage: Bacteria > Bacillati > Actinomycetota > Actinomycetes > Micrococcales > Micrococcaceae > Sinomonas > Sinomonas soli. Next base: position 190,081 of record NZ_BAAGSN010000015.1, read on the forward strand.
AACAATGGGGCCCGAGGAGATGGCCGACTACCAGGCCCGGGAGAAGGAGTACTCCGGCAGCCTCCAGCGCGATGGCAGAATGCAGGCAATCTGGCGGGTCGTCGGAGAATATGCCAACTACTCGGTCTTCGACGTCGTCGACCACGACGAGCTCCACTCCCTGCTCAGCGGCTTCCCTATGTACCGCTACATGAAGATCAAGGTCACTCCCCTCGCGAAGCACCCGAATTCCATCAGCTGACCCCCGCCGGGGCCGGCACTTCCTTGAGGGCGGGCCGTGAGCCCCGGCGCCGCGCGGCGCCGGGGTCTGCAGCTCCCCGCCACCGCCCCGGGATGGTGGCCCCCCTACCCGAACGTGAACGAGTAGAGCTCGACGCCGGGGCTCGCCTCGACCTGGAGGGTGCCGGAGCGCTGCTGGTCCCCGTCGAGGAGGACGTAGGAGCGCGGGGTTCCGTCCACCTGGACGGTGCGCTCGCCGTCGGGGCCCGTGACCGTGAGCTTCCCCGTGCCGCCCACCACGGCCTGGACCTGACGGGCACGGAAGTTGAGCCGCACCGAAGGCGTGGCGGAAGGCGGCCCGGCAGCGGCAGCCGAGGCCCCGGCGTCGTGAGCGGAGCCCGCGGTGATCCGCTGCGAGTCCAGCGTCCACGCCCCGGAGAGCGCGAACGAGTCCGGGCGTTGCTTGGCGGGGAAGGAGAAGGTGCCGGGGCCGGCCCGGTAGGCGCCGGAGCCCGCGTAGGCGGTCTGCTTGGCCACCCCCAGGAAGGTCTCGGGCGTGGTCCCGGAGGCGACGGCGGTGCCGGCCGACTCGACAGGCTTGGGCAGCGCGATCCCGGGGTGCGCGTCGGAGAGCAGCTGCCGCACGAGGGCCTCGGTGGTCTGGTAGCCGCCCTCGCCCTGCTGGATGTGCCGGACCGTGCCGTTGGCGTCGATGAGGTACTGGGCCGGCCAGAAGCGGTTCCGGTACGCGGTCCAGGTCGCGTAGGAGTTGTCCATCGCCACGGGGTAGTCGATGCCGTGCTCCTTCACCCCGGCCTCGACGTTGCGCTGCTCGCGCTCGAACGCGTACTCGGGAGTGTGGATGCCGATGACCTCGAGCCCGGCGGCCCTGTAGGCGTCGTTGAGCTGGACGATGTGCGGCAGGGAGCGCTGGCAGTTGATGCACGAGTAGGCCCAGAAGTCGATGAGCACCACCTTGCCGCGCAGGCTCTTCAGGTCCAGGGGCGGCGAGCCGATCCAGGCGGTCTCGCCCCGCAGGGCGGGGGCCGGGCCGCAGTCCTGCAGGGACGTGGCGCCCTGGGTGCAGTTGGACAGGGCGCGGTTCTCGTCGGTGACGAGGCCGCCGAGGTCCAGGGGCGTCCCCGCCGAGGGGCGCAGCTGGTCCTGGAGGGACGCGGTGTAGTCGGGGATGAGGCGCTGGAGGGTGGCGGGGAGGTCGAGGGCGAGGCCGGCGGCGAGGGCGATCATGAGCACCCCGGCGGTGAGCCGGATGCCGCGCTGGCGCCGCCGGAAGGCCTTGAGCCGCTCCGCGAGGCCGCGGCCGGCGAGGGCGAAGAAGAGCAGCGGCACCGAGACCCCCACCGCGAACGCGAGGGTGAGCGCCACCGTCTCCGGCCCGATGCGCCCGGTGGCCCCCGAGACGGTGATGGCCGCGAGCACCGGCCCCGCGCACGGGACGAACACCGCCCCGAGCGCGAGCCCCAGCCCGAAACCGCCGCGGCGGGCGTCGACGCGGCGCTGCGGGATCCACGAGAACGGCTTCTCGAGCCACTCCTCGAGGCGCGGGACCATGAGCCCGAGCCCCACCGCCGCGAGCACCCCGATGCCGGCCCAGCGCAGCACGTCCTGCGGCAGCCCGAGCGCCGAGAGCGCGAGCGAGCCCAGCAGCGTGACGAGGCTGAAGCTCAGCACGAGCCCGCCGATCACCTGGAACGGCCGCCAGCGGGACGCCCGCCGCACCCCTCCTCCGAGGTCGCCCCCTGCGGCGCCGAGGTCACCCCGTGGGGCGCCGAGGTCGCCCCGTGCGCCTGCCGGGACCGCGACGGACGACGGCGACACCCGCCGCGCGCTGTCGAGGCCGCCGGAGAAGAAGATCACTGGCAGGACCGGGAGGATGCAGGGCGAGATGCCCGTGATGAGACCGCCGAGGAAGCCAATGAGTATGTTCTCGCCCATGCCTCCTGTTCGGGGCGGGGGCCGGGGGCGGATTGGGGGCCAGAGCCGGAGCCCTACGCGCTGACCCCTTGGTCGGCGCTGCCCTTACCCCAGCGGGGCCTCGGCGAGGACAACGCAGTCCAGGGCCGGCCGGGCGGCGCCGGGCACCGGGCGGGGCCGGGTCTCGGCGGAGGCGACCACGAGCCCGGCGTCGCGCAGCCAGTGCGCGACCTGCTCGGGGCTCTGGAGCACAGCCGGATCCTGAGGGCCTCCGGTGCCGAGTTCGGGGTTGGTGGCGTCGTGGCTGACGAGCAGGAGCCGCCCGCCGGGGCGGAGGCCCGAGGCAGCAGAGGACAGGGCGGCCCTGAGGTCCTCGGCTGGCAGCTGGAGGTACGCCACGATGACCAGGTCGAGGCTTCCGGGTACCGGGGCGTAGCGCGTGGCGTCCTCGGCATGCCAGCGGATGCGCTCGGTCAGGCCGAGCGCATCCGCCGAACGTCGACCGCGGTCCAGCCCCACCGGTGAGAAGTCCACGGCGTCCACGTGCCAGCCTCGGTTGGCCAGCCACAGGGCGTGCCGCCCCTCACCGGCCCCGAGATCGAGGGCATGGCCGGGTGGCAGACCGTTCAGCTCCTGGGCCACCCACGAATTGGGCTGGGCTCCCCAGACGGGAGTGTCGCCGCCGTAGCGCTTGTCCCACTCGGCCGGTCCTGCGGCCGCTCTGCGCCTGCTCTCCTCCATGCCTGCCCTCCCTCCTCGTCGCCCCTTGGGGGCGGCTCGATGGCCATGATACCCGCACGGGTATGTCAGGCCTTCCCGGGGAGGATGAGGTTCCAGTACATGAACGGAAGGGCGTAGCGCTTGAGCAGCCACATGTCCCAGCGCTCGTGAGTCGTGTCGATCAGCGGGATGCTCGGCGTCGGCTCCAAGCTGTAGTCGAACTCTGCGAGCAGCATCCTGTTGCGGGCCGTGGTGAGCGGGCACGATCCGTAGCCGCTGTACTGGGCCTCGGCAGCCCTGCCTTCCATCACGGCCAGGAGGTTGCGCACCAGCACGGGGGCCTGCTTGCGGATCGCGGCTCCCGTCTTGGAGTTCGGCGTGGAGCCGGCGTCGCCCAAGGCGAACACCTCGGGGTAGCGGGTGTGCTGCAGGGTGTGCTTGTCCACCTCGACGTACCCGGCCGGATTGTTGGGGTCGGCGAGCTCTGTTGCCTTGAGCCAGTCGGGGGCCGACTGCGGAGGGACGGTGTGCAGCATGTCGTAGTGCAGCGTTTCCTGGGTGCCGGCGGCGTGGTCGGTGATCACGACCTCTTGGGCGTCGGGGTGCACGGCGGTCATCTCGCTGTTCGTGCGGACCTCGATGCCGTACTTCTCCACGACCCGCTCGAGCTCGTCGGCGAAGACCTTGACGCCGAACATCCCCGGCGTCGGCAGCACCATGACGATGCGGATGTCGTCCAGCACCCCCTGCTCGCGCCAGTAGTCGGCGGCGAGGTAGGCGATCTTCTGCGGCGCGCCGGCGCACTTGATCGGCCCGGAGGGCATGGTGAACACGGCTGTGCCCGAGCGCATCCCCCGGATGAGGTCCCAGGTCTTGGGGGCGAGGTCGTAGCGGAAATTGCTGGAGGCGGCAGGCGACTCGATCGCCTCCGCCATGCCGGGGACCTTGTTCCAGTCCAGCTGGATGCCGGGCGAGACGACGAGGTAGTCGTAGCCGATGCGCGTCCCGCCGCTTGTCGTGACGACTCTCCCCTCCGGGTCGATGTGGTTCGCCGCGTCCCGGATCCAGGCCACACCCTTCGGCATCACCGAGGCCTGGTCCCGCACCGATTCCTCCTGGGGGGCGAGCCCTCCGCCGACCAGGGTCCATAGGGGCTGGTAGTAGTGCCTGTCGCTCGGCTCGAGCACGCCGATGTCGGTCTGGCCGGCACGGCGGAGCCTTGCCGCCACGCTCAGCCCAGCGTTGCCGCCGCCGATGATCAGAATCTTGTGGTGGATGCCCATCGCCGTGCTGCCTTTCCTGAGGGTCCCTGGGACACTCTCCCTTCCGAGGCCCTCCAGATCGGAGGACTGGGAGAGACCCATGTCACCCACGATACCCCTAGGGGTATCGACGGGCAAGGGTCAGCACCGCCGAGCGGTGGCTGCGGTGGAAGGCCTCCTCGCCGAGCCAGGCCTCCGCCCGCCCTGGGGCGGCCGGCGGGGCGGAGGCCGCTGCCCGCGCCACGATCGCGCCGATCGGCTCGTCGAAGCCCACGGTGATCCCGTCCTCCTCGTCCCCGAGGGGCTCGAGCGCCGCGTACTGGCTCTCCACGAGCGAGGCCGGCATGTAGTGCCCTTCCCGGGCCTCGACGCGGGCGCGGACCACCTCGGCGGCCCCGGCCAGGTGCAGGAACCTCACGGGGCCCGCGTGCTCGCGCAGGGAGTCCCGGTAGGCCCGGCGCAGGGCGGAGCAGCTCATCACCGCTCCGCCCCTGCGCTCGGCCAGCCACGCCCCGACCGCGGCCAGCCACGGTGAGCGGTCGGCGTCGTCCAAGGCGATCCCGGACTGCATCTTCGCCACGTTCGCCGCGGGGTGCAGATCGTCCGCGTCGCCGAACGGGACGCCGAGGTGTGCCGCCAGGGCCTGGCCTGCCGTGGTCTTGCCGGCGCCCGAGACGCCCATCACGACCCACAGGCCCGGTTCGGGGGAGAGCTCCATGTCAGGCCTTGAGCTCGGCGGCCTCGGGCGCCCCTTCCCGGTCCACGTAGCCGTAGAGCTCGGGCAGGATGAACTTGGCGGAGAGGAGGCCGATCAGCGAGAGGACGGACACCGCGACCGTGGCTCCGACCTTGCCCCAGGAGGCGGTCATGATCGGGAAGACGAACGCGCCGAAGAACGAGGCCGCCTTCACGAACACGTAGCCGAACCCCGAGGCGGTGGCCCGGAAGCGCGCCGGCGCGACCATGGACACGACCGTCATGCCGTTCGACGCGGCCCAGTAGTGGCCCCACATGAGCACGCACGCGCCCAGGACGATCAGCCACTGGATGTTCGCCCCCAGCGCGGCGGCACCGATCAGGAGGCCGACGAAGGCGAGGCCGAAGCCCCACATCGAGACGCCGCGGTGGCCGATCTTGGTGATCATGATCGGGGCCACGAGCCCCGAGATCGTGGCCAGGACGTAGATGCCGGCCGTGACGAAGTTCGTCCCCGTGATGTTGGCCGCGGCGCCCCCGCCCACCACGCCCACGCCGGCGCTGACGAGGATGACGGGAAGGTAGAAGCCGAACGCCGTGAACTCCGCGCCCTGGCAGGCGTTCGAGATCCAGCCGAAGATCGTGGCCCGGCGCCGGGTCCTGTCGGCCCACGTGACCCGCAGGAAGTCCCCGACCTTGGGTCGCTCGATCTCGACGTCCTCGTTCGGGAGCATGTCCAGCGGCTCGTCGAAGAGGCGCAGCGAGACTTCCTTGGCCTTGGTGAACTTGCCCCGCTGGATGAGCGAGAGCGGGGTCTCGGGCAGGTCGAGCCGGGCCAGCAGCAGGATGAACGCGGGGATTGCGCCGATCGCGAGGGCCACGCGCCACAGCACCGCGTGGTCCATGCCGGTCATGTACATGACGGTGATGACCACGATCGAGAAGACCTCGCCGAGGCCGAACATGAACTGCCACCGGCTGCCCATGACCTCGCGGGAGCCCTTCGACATCGACTCCATGATGTAGGCGTAGCCGTTGGAGATGTCGGACCCGAGCGGGATGCCGATGAGGATGCGCAGGATGATCAGGTCCCACACGTTCTGCGAGAACCCCTGCGCGATCGCGAGCACGATGAACAGCACCATCGTGAGCACGAACACCCGCTTGCGCCCCAGCCTGTCTGCGACGTAGCCGCCTAGCAGGGCGCCCACGAGCGCGCCGCCCTGCACGCCGGCGGTGACGAGGCCGAGCTGCGCGACCGTGGGGTGGTACTCCGCGCTGATGAAGACGAGCACGAAGGAGATCGCGTAGAGGTCCCACGCCTCGATGAGGATCGTGGCGATCATCATCCAGCCGCCGCGGCGGCTGGAGGAGGTGCCGTTCTTGTTGAGCAGGACGTCGGTTGCCTGGTCGGACAACCGCCTGATTGTCGTTTGGTCCATCATGGTCTCCCTCGCTGGGAGTCCCGGTGCGCGGCACTGGCCAGCGCGGCCGCATGAGCTGACGCCATAGTCACTCCCGATGGTTCTTACATCTGTTCTTTGCCATTGAGGCAAGGTTTAGATCATATCTAAAGAGGTGATCTGTGCAACAGCTATGATGTGGGAGTCCCCAACGGAGGGAACGCGACGTGGAAGGAGCGCCATGGCACAGGCAGGTTCGCCGCGTCGGGCGGGACCCTCCGAGCCGGGCGGGCTCCACACCAAGCTCGTGGAGAGCCTCGGATCGGCGATCGCCGAGGGGGCCCTCGCCGAGGGCAGCGTGATCCAGATCGAGGAGCTCGAGGAACGCTACGCCGTCTCCCGCTCGGTGGTCCGCGAGGCGCTCCGCGTCCTGGCCGCCATGGGCCTCGTAGCCATACGCCGGCGGCTGGGCATCCAGATCCTCCCCGCCAGCGAGTGGAACGTCTTCGCCCCCCGGGTGATCCAGTGGCGCCTGGCCTCTGCGGGCCGCTTCGCCCAGCTCCGGTCGCTCACGGAGCTGCGCGGCGCCGTCGAGCCCGAGGCCGCCCGCCTGGCCGCGACCCGCGCGAGCGAGGGCGAGACCGCGCAGCTCCTCGAGCTCGCGGGGGAGCTGTGGGCCGCGGGCCAGAGCGAGGATGCCGAGCGCTTCCTGCGGGTGGACACCGAGTTCCACCGCTTCATCCTCGCCGCCTCGGGCAACGAGATGTTCGCGGCGCTGCACCCCAGCGTTGCCGAGGTCCTGGCCGGGCGCACCCACTTCGGCCTCATGCCCTCCCGCCCCCATCCGGACGCGCTCCAGCTCCACATGGCCGTGGCCGCCGCGGTCCAGCGCTCCGACCCCGACGCCGCCTACGCCGCCATGCGCGCCATCATGACACGCACCATGGCCGAGCTCAGCGAGCTCCACGCGCCGGACGGCGGCGCAGCTCCCGGCGGCGCGCCGTCCCACCGCGACGCGCCGGCGTGAGGACCGTCGACGTCGCGCTCACGGGCTACGGCCGGATAGGCCGCGAGGTCGCAGGCCTGCTCCAGGCCCGCGCCGCGGCCTACCGTGCGCGCCACGGCGTCCACGTGCGGATCACCGGGGTCTGCGGTTCGGCTGCGGGCCTCGTCGATGCCGCGGGCCTCGCACCCGAACGGCTCGCCGACCGCGGCGGCTTCGTGGCCGGCCTCACCGGCGAGGCCTTCCTGGACGCCGTCCGCCCCGACGTGCTGATCGAGGCCGGGCCCAGCGACTACGGCACCGGCGGGCCGGCCCTGGGCTACCTCCGCTGGGCCCTCGGGCGCGGCCTGGACGCCATCGCGGTGTCCAAGGGCGCGCTCGTCGTCGACCTCCGCGGGCTCCTGCGCCTGGCCGCCGAGCACGGCGGAAGCCTGCGCTTCAGCGGCGCGGCCGCCTCGGCCCTGCCCACCGTGGACCTCCTCGCGCACAGCCTCGCCGGCGCCACGCTCCAGGGCTTCGAAGCGGTCCTGACCGGCACCACCACTTTTGTCCTCGACCAGATGGCCACCGCCGGCCTCGGGCTGGCGGAGGCGGTGGTCCTCGCCCAGGCCCGGGGCATCGCCGAGCCGGACCCCAGCTTCGACGTCGACGGCTGGGACACGGCCGCCAAGCTGGTCATCATCGCCAACGCGGTCCTCGACGCGGGCCTGCGCCTCGAGGACCTCCCGCGGGAGGGGATCGCGGCCGTGACTCCCGATGACATCGCCCGGTGGACGTCCGAGGGCCTGGCGCCGCGGCTCGTCGGCTTCGCCGAGCACGACGGCGGCGGGCTCCGGGCCGGCGTCGGGCTCCGCCTCTACGGGGGGAGCCACCCGTTCGCCCAGCTGCGCGGGAGCATGAAGGGCCTCCGCGCGGTGACCGAGGAGATGGGCACCCTGACGGTGACCGGCGGCGCCTCGGACCCCCGCGCCACCGCAGCCGCCGCGCTCAAGGACCTCGAGCACCTCCTGGCCGCGCGCCATGTGCCCCAGCAGTAACATCCGGGCCGCTGGAAGGGACAGGACCTTTTCCCCTCCAGCGGCCCGAGCAATGCTTCCACTCTTGTAGCAGAGCCGCAGCAACTGAGGCGAGGGGACAACTCAGACCGGTAGGGCGCACTGTGAGGAGGCCCGACATGGTCACGTTATCGACGCTTTTCCGTGCCGCAAAACTGTTCCTGGTACCGCGCGGAAGCTACTCCGGGACCCGCAGGACTCCCGTGCCGGGGCCGGAGGGCGGGCTCCTGACCGAGCCGCCCCGGCGCAGACCGTTCACGGAGGAGGCCGAGATCTCCGGCCTGAGCGTGGACGGCCCGGTCGCCGAGATCACCGTCGCGGGCAGCCCGGGCGGTGCTGACAGGGTCGCGGCCGTCCTGCTGGCCCTCGCCGAGGCCGGAACGGGCGTGGACATGTTCTCCGAGAGCGGCCCGATGCCCGGGGACGGCATGCGGGACATCATGTTCACCTCTCCCGTGCGCGACCGGCCCCGGGCCATGGAGGCCCTGCGCCGCCGGAGGACGTCCATCGGGTTCAGCGGGCTGCGCTACCGGGACGACGCCGCCAAGCTCTCGCTGAAGGGGAACGGGCTGCGGTCCGCCTCGACCATCGTGCCCGACTTCGTCGCCATCCTCTCGGCCGCCGGCATCCCGACCGGCCCGATCTCGGTCTCGGACTTCTGCCTGGCGGTCGTGATACCGGCCGCCAGGGTCACCGAGGCGATCGACGCACTCGACGCGGGGCTCCACCTCGGCCGCCGGACGGCCTGAACGCACCGTCCCCCCACGATCACAGTCCGCCTTTCCGCCGCCATGAGAGAAACGAGGCGCTGTCCATGACTGTCACCCCAGATTCGGACACCTTCCGCGGGCCTCGGGTCGCCGGGCCGCTGCCCGGGCCGGTCTCGGCGCGGATGCTGGCGCGCCAGGACGACGTCGAGTCGGCCGCGCGCACCTACCCCCGCCACCTCCCGATCGCCCTCGAGGAGGCCTCCGGGTCCTTTGTCCGGGACGTCGACGGGAACGTCTTCATCGACTTCCTCGCCGGTGCGGGCGTGCTCTCGCTCGGCCACAACCACCCGGAGCTCGCGGACGCCGTGACGGACCAGCTGGCACGCCTGACGCACGGGCTGGACTTCCCCACACCGCTCAAGGAGGAGTTCACGCAGGCTGCCCTGTCCACGCTCCCCGAATCCCTGCGCGACTCCATGAGGGTGCACTTCTGCGGCCCGACGGGCGCCAACGCGGTCGAGGCCGCCATCAAGCTGTGCAAGACGGCCACCGGGCGCGGGGACATCGTCTCGTTCCAGGGCGGCTTCCACGGCAGCACCGCCGGCGCCATGGCCGTGACCGGCCTCCTCGAGCAGAAGGAACCAGTCAGCAACCAGATGCCGGGCGTCCACTTCTTCCCCTACAGCTACTGCAGCCGCTGCCCGCTCGGACTGACGCCCGAGACCTGCGACACGAACTGCGCCGTCTACCTCGACCGCTCGCTCCACGACAGCAATGGGGGAGTGCCCCGACCCGCGGCCGTGATCCTCGAGCTGGTCCAGGGCGAGGGGGGCGTGGTCCCGGCCACCCCCGAGTTCGCGCGCCGCGTGGGACGCGTGGCCCATGAGCTCGGGGTGCCCCTCATCGTCGACGAGGTGCAGGCAGGCTACGGCCGCACCGGGACCTGGTTCGCGTTCGAGCAGTACGACCTCGAGCCGGACGTCATCGTGGCCTCGAAGGCCCTGAGCGGGATCGGGCTGCCCGTGGCCATCATCTTCTACAGGAAGTCCCTCGACGTGTGGGCGCCCGGCGCGCACACGGGGACCTTCCGCGGAAACCAGCTGGCCTTCGCCGCCGGAACCGCCGCGGTGCGGATCATGCGCCGGGACAACATCCTCGGCAACGTCCGCGCCCGCGGAGAGCAGATCGCCGCGCTGCTGGAACCGCTCACGGCCAGCCCCTGGGTCCGCGACGTCCGCGGGCGCGGGCTGATGTGGGGCATCGAGATGGCGGACCCCGTCTCCGGGGAGCCCGCCGGCGACCTCGCCCGCCGCATCCAGCTCACCGCCCTCCAGCACGGGCTGATCCTCGAATGCGGCGGCCGGCAGGACTGCGTGGTCCGCCTCCTGCCGCCGCTGAACGTCACGCAGGAGGTCGTCGCCACCGCCTGCGCGATCCTCCGCGACGCGGTCAACGAGGAAGTCGCGGCCCAGCCGGGCGCGTAGGAGGCCACCATGCCCAAGCACCTCGCGATCCGGGAGGCACCAGGCCGCGCCGGCTCAGGAGACAGCCGCCCGAGCGGGAACGTCCTCCTCGCCGCCTCGGGCGACGACGGGATCCGGTGGCGCCCGGGCGAGCGGCTCGAGACCCTCTTCGAGGAGGCCTGCGACCGCCTCCGGGACGCGGGGCACGGCGACAGGCTGGCGGTCGACGCCGGAGGGCCCACCCTCACCTACGACGAGCTCGACGCCTGGACCAACCGGCTCGCCCGCCGCCTCCGCGCCCGCGGCGTGCGGGCGGGGGACAGGCTGGCGCTGCTGTTCGACCAGCCCGTGTTCACCTATGCGGCGATGCTGGCCGTGCTCAAGGCGCACGCCGCGTACGTGCCGCTGGACGTCGCGTTCCCGCCGGAGCGGATCTCCTACATCATGGACGACGCCGGCGTGACCACCCTGCTCTCGCAGTCCCACCTTCGCGACGTGGTGCCGGAGGGGACGGCCCGGGCCGTGTACCTCGACGAGGAGGAGGCGACGATCGGCTCCGAGTCGCCGCGGCGCCTCAGCGGCGACGAGCGCGGCCCGGAGCAGGACCAGCTGGCGTACATCATCTACACCTCCGGCTCGACGGGCAGGCCCAAGGGGGTCGCGGTCGAGCACGCCAGCATCTGCAACTTTGTCCGCGTGGCCGCGGGCGTCTACGGGATCCGGGCGGACGACCGGGTCTACCAGGGCATGACCACGGCCTTCGACTTCTCCGTCGAGGAGATCTGGGTGCCCTGGATGAGCGGCGCCACGCTCGTGCCCAAGGACGGCAGCACTAGCCTCGTGGGGATCGAGCTGGCCGAGTTCCTGCAGCGCCGCACGGTCACGGCCCTGTGCTGCGTGCCCACCCTCCTGTCCACCATCGAGGACGACGTCCCGGGCCTGCGGTTCCTGCTCGTGTCCGGAGAGGCGTGCCCGCCGGACCTCGTGGAGCGCTGGCACCGGCCCGAGCGCAGGTTCCTCAACGTCTACGGGCCCACCGAGGCCACTGTCACCGCCACCTGGTCCGTGGTGGATCCGCACCGCGCGCCGACTCTGGGGACGCCTCTTCCGACCTATGCGGCCGTGATCCTCGACGTCGAGAGCAACAGCACCGTGGGAGCCGGCGAGCTAGGTGAGATCGGGCTTGCGGGGATCGGCCTCGCCCGCGGCTACGTCAACCGCCCGGACCTGACCCAGAAGGCCTTCATTCCGGACTTCCTGGACCTCCCCGACAATCCGAGCCACCGGATCTACCGCACCGGTGATCTGGGTCGCATCAACGCCGACGGCGAGATCGAGTACCACGGCCGGATCGACTCCCAGGTCAAGGTCCACGGCTACCGGATCGAGCTCGCCGAGGTCGAATCCGTCATCCTCCAGGTCCCCGGAGTCGCCCAGGCCGTTGTCGTCACCCACGAGCCGAGCCCCGGGGTCGTCGAGCTGGCGGCGTACTACAGCAGGCGGCGCGACGGCGCCAGTGTGGAACGCGTCGTCGTGCGCGACCACCTCCGGCGGACCCTGCCCGCGTACATGCGGCCGGCCTTCCTGCAGGAGCTGGACGCCTTCCCGCTGCTGCCCAGCGACAAGGTGGACCGCCGGCGGCTGCCCCCGCCCGGCCGGCGGGACGATGCCGCCGCGCATGTGCCCGCGCCGCCGGCCACGGACCGGGAGGCGAAGCTCGCCCGCGGGCTCGCCGAGGCCCTCGGGGAGCCGACGGTCTCAGTCGAGGCCGACTTCTTCGCCGACCTCGGCGCGAGCTCGATCACCATGGCGCGCTTCTGCGCGATCGTCCGGAAGGATCCCGGGCTCGTGCCGGTGTCGATGAAGGACATCTACCTCCACCCGACGATCCGGTCGCTCGCGGCCGCCACGCCGTCCGTCCCAGCCTCCGCCGCGGCCCCGGCAGCCGCTGCAGCGGTTGCCCCCGGGACGCCGACGACGCCGGAGCGCGCCACGACGTTCCAGTACGTGCTCTGCGGGACCCTCCAGGCGCTGACCTATGTCCTCGGGGCCTTCTTGGCCGGCTTCGCGATGGCCACGGGCTTCCAGTACATGGGTGCCGCTGCTGACCCTCTGGACGAGTGGCTGCGCGCAACGCTGTTCGGGTCGGTGGTCTACGCCAGCCTGTGCCTGCTGCCTGTGGCGGTGAAATGGCTGGTCATCGGCCGGTGGCGGGCCACCGAGTTCCCCGTCTGGTCGATGCGCTACTTCCGGTTCTGGCTGGTCCGCGCGGTCATCCGCACCAGCCCGATGCGGCTGCTCGCGGGCTCGCCCCTGTACGTTCTGTACCTTCGGGCGCTCGGAGCCCGGATTGGCCGCGGCGCTACCGTCTTCACCACCGAGGTCCCGGTGTGCACTGACCTCCTGGGGGTCGGGGCCGGGACGGTGGTCCGCAAGGACGCGAGCCTCAGCTGCTACCGCGCACTCGATGGGATGATCCAGACGGGCGCGGTCACGGTCGGGGAGGGCGCGGTGATCGGCGAGGCGACCGTCCTGGACGTCGGCGCCCGCGTCGGGGACCACGCCCAGCTCGGCCACGCCTCTGCGCTCTACGCCGGGCAGGCCATCCCCGACCACCAGTCGTGGCATGGGTCCCCGGCCCAGCCGTGTGCGGTTGACTACAGCGGTGCGCCGCCCGCCTCCTGCGGCACGCCCCGGAGATTCTTCTACGGCGTCTGGAACCTCCTGGCCACCCTGCTACTGGTGATCCCGTTCGGGGCGAGCGCCTTCGCGGGGCTGGTCCCCCTGGTCGTCGCCGCCGCCGGAGTCGACACCGGGGATGCGGCGTACTACCTGCGCCTCGCCGGCATCGCGGCTACCGTCCTCGGCGCACTCATCGTTGTCCTCCTCCTGGGCCTCACGGTGATTCCGCGGGCACTCAACCTGCTGCTCAGGCCGGGAAAGGTGTACCCGCTGTACGGGTTCCACTATGGGCTCCACCGCACCATCGCGCGCCTCACCAATCTGAAATTCCTGATCCAGCTGACCGGCGACAGCTCGCTCATTCCGCACTACCTGCGGCTCATCGGCTACAGGATGCCCGAGCTGGTGCAGACCGGCTCGAATTTCGGAATGGAGGTCAAGCACGAGAGCCCCTTTGCCTGCACCGTGGGGAGCGGCACCATGGTCGCGGACGGGCTGTCTATCATGAGCGCGCAGTTCTCCAGCAGCTCCTTCCAGATCACTCCGGTGTCCATCGGCAGGCGGAACTTCCTGGGGAACGGCATCCTGTACCCGCCGGATGCCAGGACGGGGAATAACTGCCTCGTCGCCACCAAGGCCATGGTCCCGCTCGACGGGCTCGTCCGGGAGGACGTCGGCCTCCTCGGCTCGCCGAGCTTCGAGATCCCGCGGAGCGTCCAGACTGACGCGGTGTTCGATGAGCTCAAGAGCGGCCCGGCCTTCAGGGCCGCGCTGAGGGCGAAGAACCGGCACAATGGCGTGACCATCCTGCTCTTCCTGCTGGCGCGGGAAGGCTTCACCTTCGCGACCCTGCTGATCGGCACCTTCGCCCTGACCATCGACCCCGGCCAGGCGGTCCTCACGGCGACCGGGGCCGTCCTGGCCCTGTTCCTCTTCACCACGTGCTATTACACCGTCATGGAATGCGCCGCGCGCGGCTTCCATCGACTGGTGCCGAAGTTCTGCTCGATCTACCAGCGCCCGTTCTGGCGGCACGAACGCTTCTGGAAGCTCAGCAACGATCCCTACGCGGCGCTGCTGAACGGCACTCCGTTCAAGGGCTTCCTCTGGAGGATGCGCGGCCTGAACGTGGGCCGCCGCCTGTTCGACGACGGCGCCGGCATCCCTGAGAAGACCACCGTGACCATCGGCGACGACTGCATGCTCAACGCGAGGTGCGTCATCCAGTGCCATTCGATGGAAGACGGGGCCTTCAAGCTCGCGGAGACGGTGATTGGCGCCGGCTGCACGCTCGGTGTCAAGGCGTTCGTGCACTACGGCGTGAGCCTCGGCGATGGGACGGTCGTCGAGCCGGATTCCTTCGTCATGAAGGGCGAGGACGTGCCGCCCGCCGCGAGGTTCGGCGGCAATCCGGCCCAGCTGCTCCCTGCCCAGCTGCTCTCGGGGCTGCAGACCCCCTCGGCGGAGAAGCTGCGGCCCTGATGCTCCGGGCCATCCTGCCACCGGCGGTCCGGGCCCAAGAACGCTTCGGCGACCGGGCCGGCGTCGTGCTCTTCGCCGAGGAGGTCGCGGCGGTGGCCGGCTGCACGGCGGTGCGGAGGGCCGACTTCGCGGCCGTGCGCGCGTGTGCCCGCGAGGCCCTCGCTGAGCTCGGCATGGCCCCGGCGCCCCTCGTCCCGGGAGCCGACGGCGCTCCGGTGTGGCCGGCCGGGATCGTCGGGAGCATGACCCACTGCCCGCGCTACGGGGCCGCGGCGGTGGCCCCGGCCCGGGCGGTTGCGAGCCTCGGCATCGACGCCGAACCGAACGCGCCGCTGCCCGCCGGGGTCCTGGACCTCGTTGCGTGCGCGGGGGAGCGGGCGGCCACGGCCCCGGGTGCCTGGAGGGGCGTGGCGGCAGACAGGCTCCTGTTCAGCGCGAAGGAGGCCGTGTACAAGGCGTGGTATCCCCTGACAGGGAGGTGGCTGGGATTCGAGGAGGTCCTCGTCGAGTTCCGTCCGGGCGGCCGGTTCCGCGCCCGGCTCCTCGTGGCGGGGCCCATCGTCGCAGGAGTCGAGCTGACGGGCTTCGCCGGGCGGTGGACGGCCGCGCACGGGCTGGTCGCCACGTCCGTGGTCGTCCCGGCCTAGCGCTCAGAAGAGGGTGGGCTCGCCCGACTCAGAGTCCGGGTCCGCGTCCGTCGGCGCAGTCCAGGGCTCGCCGAGGTCCGCCAGCGCCTCCTCGATGGACGTCTGGCCCTCGAGTTCCTCATCCGTGGCCACTCCAAGACCGTAGAGGTCTGCGGGCCCGTTTGGGGCGAGGCACGCGGTCGAGGAGGCTAGGGTTGGCGCATGGACCAGTTCGAGTCCGATCCCGTCGCGGCGCCGAACGGCCTGTGAACCTCGACGCGCTCGCCCGCCGCGCCGCCGCCCTCGTCCCGGACGGCGGCGGACGGGCCATCCTCGGCATCTGCGGCGAGCCCGGAGCCGGCAAGACGACGCTCGCCGAGCGGCTCCTCGACAGGCTGCGCTCTTCACACGGCGAAGACTGGGCAGCGCACGTGCCGATGGACGGGTTCCACCTCGCCGACGTCCAGCTGTCCCGGCTCGGACTGCTCGATCGCAAGGGCGCACCCGAGACGTTCGACCCCGACGGCTACGCCGCCCTCCTCGGCAGGATCGCCGTCGGTGCGGGCTCGGTGATCTACGCGCCGGCGTTCGAGCGCCGGCTCGAGCAGCCCCTCGCCGCCGCCATCGAGGTCCCGCCGGAGGCGCGCCTCGTCATCACGGAGGGCAACTACCTCCTCCTCGAGGACGCCTCCTGGGCCGCCGCCCGGGCCTGGCTGCGCGAGGTCTGGTACCTCGAGGCAGACCCCGCCGTGCGCGTGGACCGGCTCATCCGCCGTCACATCGAGTTCGGGAAGGACCCCGACCAGGCCCGGGAGTGGGTGCTCGCCTCGGACGAGGCCAACGCCCGCCTCGTCAGGGCGGCCCGGCACCGCGCGGACGTCGTTGTCCGCGAAGAGGACTGACTCTCCCAGAATTCCGCAATGCGAAAATAAAAAACCCTCTTGTGGAACATCTTCCGGGGATCTATCTTTGGTATACCAAAGAGATCGGGATCACATCCCGTCGAGGACAAGCGATCGCACCCTTCGAGCGCAGACCCCCCATCCCAGACCAGAGAGTTCCCCCCCATGACCAGCATCCCGGACACCGCCGTCCAGCAGCTGAACATCGAAGGCGAAGCGGAGGCACCCATGAGCCACACCACCGCCACCCTTCCGGCGGGCCTCAGCCCGCGGCTCTACAACACCGACCTCGCCCCCACGCAGCGCAGGGGACGCAGCTGGACCGCCTACAGCATCTTCACCCTGTGGGCCAACGACGTCCACAGCCTCGGCAACTATGCCTTCGCGATCGGGCTCTTCGCCCTCGGCCTCGGCGGCTGGCAGGTGCTCGCGGCCCTCGGCGTCGGCGCAGTCCTCCTCTTCGCCCTCCTGAACCTCTCGGGGTTCATGGGCCAGAAGACCGGGGTACCGTTCCCGGTCATGAGCCGGATCGCGTTCGGCATCCACGGAGCCCAGATCGCCGCCCTCACCCGCGGCGGGGTGGCGGTCGCCTGGTTCGGCATCCAGACGTACCTCGCCTCGGTGGTGCTGCGCGTCCTCGTGATCGCCGTCTTCCCCGGCCTCAAGCCGCTCGACGGCGGCTCCATCCTCGGCCTGTCCCCGCTCGGCTGGATGGCCTTCGTGTTCCTGTGGATCGTCCAAGTCGTCATCGTCTCCTACGGCATGGAGATGATCCGCAAGTACGAGGCCTTCGCGGGCCCCATCATCCTCGCGACCATGCTCGCGCTCGCGGTCTGGATGTTCGCCAAGGCCGGCTTCTCCATCGCCTGGAGCACCGGCAAGGACCTCTCGGGCGGCGACATGTGGCTGCACATCCTCGGCGGCGGCGCCCTGTGGGTCTCGATCTACGGCACGTTCGTGCTCAACTTCTGCGACTTCACGCGCTCGGCCCGGACCAAGAAGTCGATCGTCAAGGGCAACTTCTGGGGCATCCCGATCAACATGCTCCTCTTCGGCGCCATCAGCGTGGTCCTCGCCGGCGCCCAGTTCAAGATCGACGGCCACCTCATCGAGAGCCCATCGGACGTGGTCGCCTCGATCCCGAACACCTTCCTCCTCGCCGCGGCCAGCACGGCCCTGCTCGTCCTGACCGTCGCCGTGAACCTCATGGCCAACTTCGTGGCACCCACCTACGCGCTCACCAACCTCTTCCCCCGCCGGCTCAACTTCCGCAGGGCGGCCTTCGTCTCGGCGGTCATCGGCCTGCTGATCCTGCCCTGGAACCTGTACAACAACCCGGTGGTGATCGTGTACTTCCTCGGGGGCCTCGGTGCCCTGCTGGGCCCGCTGTTCGGCGTCATCATGGCCGACTACTGGCTCGTCCGGCGCGGCAAGGTCTCCGTCCCCGCCCTC
The DNA here is from genome assembly GCF_054782415.1 of Sinomonas soli. Classification (NCBI taxonomy): domain Bacteria; kingdom Bacillati; phylum Actinomycetota; class Actinomycetes; order Micrococcales; family Micrococcaceae; genus Sinomonas; species Sinomonas soli. Next base: position 207,691 of record NZ_BAAGSN010000015.1, read on the forward strand.
TACTCCGAGGACGCCGACGGCGTCTACCACTACCGCAGAGGCGTCAACCCCCGGGCCGTGGCCGCCCTCGTGCCCGCCGCCGCGGTGGCCCTCGCGATCGCGTTCATCCCGGCCCTGGGCGCCCTGAGCTCCTTCTCCTGGTTCTTCGGCGCGGGCATCGCGGCCGTGAACTTCTACGCGCTGGCCGACCGGAAGCAGGCCTTCGAGGACGTCGACGGCGAGGCCATCGCCGTCCCCAGCGTCCACTGAGACTCCCCGGTCCGTCCGCCTCCACGAGCACGACGGCGGTGGGCCGGCCCCCAGAGCCTGCCCACCGCCGTCGTGCCCCGCCTCCCCAGCCAGCACCACCCCAAGGACCCCCGATGCGCATCCTCGTCGCCAACGTCAACACGACCCAGTCCATGACCGACTCGATCACCGCGGCAGCCCGCGCCGCCTCCTCGCCCGGCACCGAGATCGTGGGCATCACGCCCCGGTTCGGCGCCGACTCGTGCGAGGGCAACTTCGAGTCCTACCTCGCCGCGGTCGCCGTCATGGACGCCGTGACGCGCTACGAGGGCGAGTTCGATGCGGTGGTCCAGGCCGGGTACGGCGAGCACGGCCGCGAGGGCCTCCAGGAGCTCCTCGACGTGCCGGTCGTGGACATCACCGAGGCGGCCGCCGCGACGGCGATGTACCTCGGCCACAAGTACTCCGTGGTCACCACCCTCGACCGGGCCGTGCCGCTGATCGAGGACCGGCTCAAGCTCGCGGGGCTCGACGCCCGCTGCGCCTCGGTCCGCGCCTCGGGCCTGGGCGTGCTCGAGCTCGAGGAGGACCCCGAGCGTGCGGTCAAGGAGATCGTCGCCCAGGCCGAGGCCGCCGTCCACGACGACAGGGCCGAGGTGATCGTGCTCGGCTGCGGCGGCATGAGCGGCCTCGACGCCCAGATCCGCGAACACTGCGGGGTACCGGTGGTCGACGGCGTCGCGGCGGCGGTGGCGGTCGCGGAGGGCCTGGTCCGGCTCGGGCTGACCACCTCGAAGGTCCGCACCTACGCGGCGCCCCGGCCCAAGTCCGTGACGGGCTGGCCGCTCTCGGCCCGCTGAGGGCCTCAGATGGTCCCTGTCGCCGCCTGCAGGCCCAGGCTCGTCAGCGCCACCGCGGCCCACAGCATCCCCCCGAGCAGGAGCGGGCGCGGGCCCGCCTTGCGCATCTCGGCGAAGCGGAGGCTGAGGCCGATTCCGGCGAGGGCCACCGTGATGAGGAAGGCGGCGAGTCCCGAGAGGACGGGGTGCCAGGCCGCGGGGATGACGCCGAGGGTGTCCAGGCCTGCGGCGAGGACGAAGCCCACGAGGAACGCCGGGACCATGCGCCGCCACGGAATGCGCGCACCGCTGCCCGACCCGTCCGTGCGCTCCCTCCGGGCACGCAGGGCCGCGAGGACCATGACAATGGGGATGATCATGAGCGAGCGCGTCAGCTTGACCACGACAGCGTAGGACTCCGCGCCGCCCCCATAGCTCGCGGCCGCGGCCACCACCGAGGATGTGTCGTTCACCGCCGTCCCGCTCCACAGGCCGAACGAGTGGGGGCTGAGGCCGAGGAGGTGGCCGACCGCCGGGAAGAGGAGGACAGCCGCGATGTTGAAGGTGAAGATGGTGCCGATCGCGTAGGCGACGTCCGCCTGCTTCGGCTTGATCACCGCCGTGGTCGCGGCGATCGCGGAGGCGCCGCAGATCCCCGTGCCCACGCCGATGAGGGTCCGGGTGTCCGCATCGAGCCGGAGCGCGCGGCCCAGGAGCGCCGCGCCCCCGAGCGCGACGGCGAGCGTCCCCAGCATCACCGGCAGCGAGCCCGCCCCCACCTGGGCCACCTGCTGGAGGGACAGCCCCGTGCCGAGGACCACGATCGAGCTCTGCAGGACGAGGGTGCTGGCCGAGCGGTAGCCGGCCGTCCACAGCTGGCCCCGCAGGGGCCGGATGGCCGCCGCCGCGAGCAGCCCCAGGAGGATGCCGAACACCGGGCCCCCGATGACCGGGACGAGCTGGCCCAGCACGCTCGCGACGGCCGCGACCACGACCGCGACGCCGAGTCCGGGGAGGGTCCGCAGGAGTGTGACGCGCCGCGACGGCGGCCTGCCGCCGGAGGCTGCGGTGGCCGTATCGTCGTCAGGGAGTGCGTGCGTCGGCTTCATTCCATCGACTCTCCCGCGCCCGGGGCGAGACCGGTAGCCCGCTTTCGGATATGGGACCCATGCGCCGGTGATATGGGCGGCGGTGTCCCCGCTCTTCTGCAGCCTTCTCACCCGTGCCGGTCGAGCGCCGCGAGCAGGCGCTTGACCGAGCCGCCGAGGTTCCACGCGGAGGCGAGCCCTTCGAGCTCGAGGCGCGGGTCGCCGTCCACCGCTCGGAGCCGCGCCCCGGCGGCGTCGAGCGTGGGGAGCTCGAGGTCGCGGACCACGTTCACCACGGCGGGGGCCACCTCGAGGTAGTCGGCGGCCGCGGCGAGCTTGGCCCGCATCGGGGCCGGGAGCCCGCTGTCGGGGTCCTGGGCAGCCTCGAGGAGTCCCTCGAGCGTGCCGAAGCGGCCCAGCAGGGTCGCGGCGGACTTCTCGCCGATGCCGGCCACACCGGGCAGCCCGTCCGAGGCGTCGCCGCGGAGCACGGCGTAGTCGGCGTACTGCTCGGGCAGCACGCTGTACTTGCCCACCACGACGGCGTCGGTGACGGTCTCGAGGTTCTTCATGCCGCGGGCGGTGTAGACCACCCGGACGCGGCGGGCGTCGTCGACCACCTGGAAGAGGTCGCGGTCGCCGGTCACCACGTCCACAGGCACCCCGGCGCGCGCCGCGTAGGTGCCGATGACGTCGTCCGCCTCGTGCTCCGGGGCGCCGACGACGGCGATGCCGGCGAGGCCCAGCACGTGCCGGATGAGCGGGACCTGCGCCACGAGCCCGGCGGGGACGGTCTCGACGTCGGGGCCGTCCGCGGCGTGCCGCTCGACCCGGTGGGCCTTGTACGAGGGGATGAGGTCGACACGCCAGCGCGGGCGCCAGTCGTCGTCCCAGCAGGCGACGAGGTGGGTCGCGCCGAACTCGGTGGTGAGCCTGGCGATCATGTCCAGCAGGCCGCGGACGGCATTGACCGGCGTCCCGTCCTCCCGCCTGATCGTCTCGGGCACGCCGTGGAAGGCGCGGAAGTACAGCGAGGCGGTGTCGAGGAGCATCAGGCGCTCGGTCATAGCCCATCCTGACACGGCTCCGCCGGCCGGGACGCCTACTTCGACCCGGCCGAGCAGGACCTCCTTGCCGCCGCACTCGACACCCGCCCGATCACCCAGGTCCACAGCTGGCTCACCCGCCCGGCCGACGATACGGCCGTCGACATCCTCCGCGCCCACGGGTACACCCAGACCGCCAACGCCGTCGGGGGTGTTGTCAACGCCCCCCGAGAAGCAGCGCGGCGGCGTGTACGGGACGGCGGTGCAGATGGCCTCCTGCCTCACCAACCGCCAGGTCGCCCAATGGGTCACCCCCCAAGGCAGCGACGACAGCCGGCCGCAGTTCGACCCCGCCCGCTTCGTCCGCTCCAAAGGCACCCTGTACAGCCTCTCCAAGGAGGGCAAGGGCACCGCCGGCCCCCTCGTCACCGCCCTGACCGTCGCCACGGTGGAGGCCGCCGAAGAGCTCGCCGTCCACTCGCCCGGCGGCCGCCTCGCAACCCCCATGGTCGGCGTCCTCGACGAGGCCGCGAACGTCTGCCGCTGGCGAGAGCTGCCGAACCTCTACAGCCACTACGGCTCCCGCGGCATCGTCCTGATGACCATCCTCCAGTCCTGGTCCCAGGGCGTAGAAGGCTGGGGACGCGACGGGATGCGCAAGCTCTGGTCCGCAGCCAACATCAAGGTCTACGGCGGCGGCGTCGCCGAAGCCGAATTCCTGAACGAGCTCGCCCAGCTCATCGGCGAGTACCGCTACACCAACACCACACGGTCCAGCTCCAGACATGGCACCTCCACCAGCCACGACCACGACCGCAAGGAACGCACGCTCGACGTCTCAGACCTCGCCGCCCTCCCCAGAGGAAGAGCAGTCATGTTCGCCTCCGGCGCCCCCGCAGCCCTGCTCGAGACCGTGCCCTGGATGAACGGTCCCCACGCCGACGCCGTCCGGGCATCCATCGCCGCCCATGACCCCGCCAACCGACCCGTGGCCCCCGCAGGCAATCGGTGGACAGCGGCAGGGGCCTCCGATGAGTGAGGGCCTGGGAGAGTGGGACGACGAGCCCGAGCACACGGCCATCGCCGCGGAGCCGGCCGGGGAGGGTACGGACGCGCCCGCGCTGTTCTACCCCAACGTCGCCGAATTCGTCCGCGACAAGCTGGCCGTGACCTACCGCCGCCAGCTCAACACCCAGGGCAGCACCACCTGGTGCCCGCAGTGGTGGAAGCACGCCGAAGCCATCAGCCGCCCCGAAGCCCTCTGGTGCTCCTGGGAGTTCCTGCGTCTGGACGGCAGCACCGGCATGAGCGTCTGGTGGCGCGACCACGCAGACCACCACATGCCCGTCCTCCTCTCCGCAGACGGGCCCTTCAAAGGCTGCACCCCCGACGACGGCCACCGCACCAAACTCACACCCCTGCCCTGCGACGAACCACCGGCAGGACTGGTTTAGGACACTCTCCACCCGGACTACGCATTCCCAGCCCCGCTGTCCTCAGTCCGCCAGAGTGAACTGTCGGGCGGGAAGAAAGCATGCACACGGCGTCCGCCCCAGGTGCTGGGCCTCGTCGGCGGGGTTGGATGGGAAGCCATGGCCGAAGCTGGCACGCATGGGAAGGGCTTCGTAGGTGAAGGACGCGGGCATCGGGTCGTCCTCCTAGGACTCGGGCTTCAGGACGATGTCGAACTGGGCGTGGGGGAATGGGCTCTGCACCCCATAGTGTCCTGCGGCGGCCGGATCGGTGTTATCGGCGAAGTCCTTGACCAGGGATTTCTTGACCGCGAAGACGGCGTCGGAATCGATGTACTCGCTGCCGGCGACGAAGACGTGGGTGGTCAGCTCCCGGTATCCGGGAGCGGAGACGAGGAAGTGGATGTGCGCTGGCCTGAAGGGGTGGCGCCGCGTTGCGGCGAGGAGGTCCCCTACGGGGCCGTCGGTGGGGATCGGGTAGTGGCGTGGGACGACGCTCCTGAAGGCGAATGACCCGTCCGGGCCTGAACTCAGGAGTGCCCGTCCGTTGCCGACCGTCTGGATGCCGGGCTGCTGGACGTCGTAGAAGCCATCGTTGTTGGCCTGCCAGATGTCGATCTGCGCGCCGGGGATGGGCGTGCCGTCGACCGAGACGATTCGGCCGCTGACTACGCAGCGCGGGCCCGGGGTTTCCGGGGAGATGTCAGCGCCGGAGCCGCGCCGGGGCGATTCGACCATGTGGAACGGGCCTAGGACGGTGGAGTCGGTGGCATCAGGAACTTCGGTGTGGTTGATGGTCTCGACGAGCATGGACACTCCGAGGATGTCGGAGAGGAGGATGAACTCCTGCCGGACCTCGGTGCAGGTCTTGCCTGTGCGGGTGAGGAAGTCGATCGCCTGTTCCCATTCTTGGACTGAGGGGGCGACGTCCTGGATGAAGGCGTGCAGGTGCTTGGTCAGGCTGGAAAGGACGCTGCGGAGCCGGGGGTCAGGCGTTGCGGCGAAGCTGCGGATAACTTCTGCGGTCAGGGTTTCGGTGGCGCGCTCATTTGCCATCGCGTTTCTCCTCCGTTGGTCAGGTCATGGTCGGTTGCCCGCTTGGACTAAGTGGTCGGAGTCGTAGGCGGTGCCACCGATCGAAGAGACGCCTTCGCCGCGTAGCCAGGCAGTCCCAAGGCGACATCAACTCCGCGTAAATCGGCGTTTGCTCCTTCGCGAGCACATGGGAGAAGCATTCACGGCTTGGAGGGGACAACCCAAGTATTCAGAAGCGAGTCGATCCGCATCCTTCGGGAGCCACGAGGGTCTGGAGGTTTCCTAGGCCTGGCCGGGCGTCGCCCGCCTCGATGCGGTGGGCCAGCTCCACGATCGCGTAGTTGGCCGGTGCGGCCACGCCGGATCGGCGGAGCACATCGACGACGAGCCCGTTGATGTCGTCTACCTCGCTGTGGCGGCCCTTGCCCCAGTCCTGCAGGACGGTGCTGGTCGACTGCGGCAGCACGAAGCCGGCGGTAAGAGTATCGAGAAGGGTTTCGACCAGATGGTCCCGTGGCTCCAGCGCCTCTGGGGGCAGGCCGAAGATCGGGCACGGCGGGAGGCCGAGACGCGAGGCCGCCTCGAGTGCTTCGCGGCCGCTCCGGAGCATGAGTTCGCGCATCTCCGGCATTGCCGCGGCCTGAGCTATCGGAAGTCCAAGGATGGCAGACGTCACGAGCGTCGTCGCGTTGCTGACAAGCTTCATCCACTTTGCCGCCCGTATGTCGTCCACGATCTCCACGGTCCCGGAGCGGCGAAGGAGAGGGGCCACATCTTCTTCTCGGCCAGCGGTGGACTCGTGGAAGCTCCCGAGGGCAAACCACGACCGGTCGGCTGGGGAGTGCCGTTCGACAACCCCTGGCTTCTTCATCGCCGAGGTGATCTCGATGACGCACCCCAAGGTCCTGTTGTCACCGACGGCTTCTGCGATCACGTCCAACGACATCCCGTTCTGGACGCCGACAAGAAGGCCGTCCTCCGCCAGATGCGGAGCGATGAGACGCGAGGCCCAGTCTGAGTCGTAGGCTTTGACCAGCATGAGGACGACGTCGAACTTGCACGGGAGCGTTGCGAGCTCGCAAAGGTGCATCGTCTCCACAGGCACGCGGAAAGTCTCATTGGGAAGGTCGATAGTGAGCCCGCGCTCTCGAATCGTCTCCACGTTCGCCGGCCACTGGTCGATGAGGACCACATCGTCTCCGGCCATGGTGAGGTCTGCCCCGATGGACGCCCCGTTCGCTCCCGCGCCAAGCACCGCAACCCGCTGTGATGCCAAAACCGCCTCCAATATCGATCCGCCAAGAGCCGCACTTGAATTTGCTTGCAGCCTCGGAATTATTGATTAAACTCAATCTCTGTAATAGCCGCCCTTCCCCGAAAATGGGACGGGGACTTGAAAGGACAGCAGATGATTAAGCACCTTGTAATGTTCCAGCTTGCCGCATCCGATGCTGATCAGCGGCAACAGGATGCCGCCCGGATTACCGAGGTCCTCGAGGGCCTCGCGGACCTAAGTGGGGTCCTGGACCTGGCCGTGCATCAGGACGTCGGGCTGGACAAGCACTGGGATTTGGTGCTCGTTGGCTCCTATTCCTCAGCGGAGGCCTTGGACGCCTACCAAGTGAATCCGCGACACGTCCGAGCGGTGGAGGAGATCGGCCCGTTCGTTTCCGCGCGCGCTATTGTCGATTACGAGGAAACTGCGGGCGCGGCCAGATAGCATAAATAGCCCGGACTTGGCGCCCCTGGGCCAGGCGGCCCGGGGGCATCTTCGTGCCGGGCTTCCGCATCCATGCTTTCGGTTGAGGTCCCCAGGGTATTTTTCATGTGCGCCTCTCGTCGTTAGAGGACGATGTTTTCCGGAAAACTGTTCAGCGTTGAAAAGTGCCTTATCCTCTTCCCGCCCCGGGATCAGACCATGTGTGCGACGAGTTCAGCCTCTGAGGGCTTCTTTGCCGGCGGGGTCTGCAGGATCTGGGCCAGGCGCCCGTCACGCATCACGGCGATGCGGTCGCTGAGGCCGATGAGTTCGGGCAAGTCGTCGCTGATGAGGATGATGCTCACTCCGTCCGCGGAGAGCTTGCGGATGAGTTTGTAGATCTCGGCCTTCGCACCGACGTCGATGCCGTTGGTCGGGTTGTCTAGGATCATCACGCGGGAGCCGACTGCGGTCCAACGGCCGAAGATGACCTTCTGCTGGTTGCCTCCGCTGAGGTCGCCAATGAGGGTCTTTCCGGTGGGGGTCTTGATCCGCAGCTGGCGGATCTGCACTTGGGCCGACGCTCGCTCTGCCTTCAGATCGATGAAGGGGTTGCGGCCCAGGGACCCGACGCGCGGAAGCGAGAGGTTGTGCGAGACCGAGAGCTGCTCGACGATTCCCTCGGCGTGACGTTCCGGGGGAATGTAGCCCATTCGGCTGCGGATGGCTTCGCGGGGCCCTCCACGCCGCATCTGGCGACCGTTCAGGGTCAGGGTCCCCGTTGTCCCCCGCCCGGCTTCGAAGAGGGCACGGCCGAGAGAAGACTTCCCCGATCCAACGACCCCGGCGATCCCGAGCACTTCTCCTTGATGCAGGCTGAAGGACACGTCTGTGAAGTTATCGGCCTGAGTCAGCGAATCCACGGTGAGGACCTCAGGGCCGTCGCTTCCGAGTTGGTCGGTTTCGTTGTACAGCACGTCTTCAGGCACCCGGCCCACCATCAGGGCATGAAGCTGGGTCTTCGACAGGGAATCCACATCGTCCAGCTCTGCTACCGTCACGCCGTCCTTGAGCACGTATACGCGATCACTGAGAGCCAGCAGCTCCTCGAGTCGATGTGACACGAAGACCTGGGCCGCCCGATGCCGGATGCTCCGAACGAAGGCGAAGAAAAAATCGACCTGCTCTCGGGACAGCGCGCTGGTGGGCTCGTCGAGAAGGATTACCGGGTGCTCGATCTCGAGAAGGTCGGCTTGGGCGAGCGAGCGCACGATCTCGATCACCTGCCGTTCAGCGAAGCTGTACTTCCCGAGCGGCGCGGCAGGATCTATGTCTTCGAGACCGAGGCTGTCGAACATGCGGCGCGCCCTGCGGACCATTGCGCGCCGGCTGAGCCAGCTCCCGCCTCGCACGAACTTCCGTTCCTGGCCGAGGAAGATATTCTCGGCCACGCTCAGATTCGATACGAGTGCCTGGTGCTGGTAGATCCTGAAGATCCCGTTGCGGGCGGCGTCGGCGTAGGTGTGCATGGTGAGCCGCTTGCCCGAGAGTTCGACCGTGCCATCATCGGGCACCACCGTTCCGCTCGTGATGCCTAGCAGCGTGGACTTGCCGGCTCCGTTCTCGCCAATGAGTCCGACGACTTCTCCGACTCTGGCCTCGAGGGAGACGTTGTTGAGCGCCTGCACGACCCCGTACCTCTTCGAGGCGCCGCGGACTGCCAGGAGCGGCGGTTTGGCCTCGGGGACGTCCTTGGTCACCGCTTCGTCGAACACCCTCATTTCAGGATCGCCAGCTTGGATCGGTCGAGCGTGAGCGCAACCGCCAGCACTACGACGGCGCCCTGGACGATCTGCTGCATGTACGGCGGCACAACGAGGGCGTTCAGTCCAACCGAGAGCACGGTGATCACCAGAACGCCGAGAACCGTGCGGTGGGCACCGCCGACGCCTCCGGTGAGCGCCGTGCCCCCCATGACGACGGCGGCGATTGCCGTCAGGGTGAGGCTGTCGCCCATCCCTGGCGTTGCCGCGCCGATACGCGCGGTCAGGAGGACCCCGGCAACCCCGGCCAAGGTGCCGGAGAGCACGAGAGCAAGGAACTTGTATCGCCTCACGGGAATGCCGGCGAGCTGGCTGACCGCCTCGCCACCTCCGATCGCATAGGTGTAGCGCCCGAAGCGCGTGTTCAGGCCGACGACGGAGAAGAGCGCCCATAGCAGGAATGACCACAGGGCGATGTTCGGGATGCTGCCGATCCAGGCGTCCTGCGAGATCGCTAGAACGGCCGGATCACTGACCTGGACCGGCCTTCCGCCGACATACCAGAGCGCCAGCCCGTTGATCGCCAGGCTCGTGCCCAGTGTCGTCAGGAAGCTCGGAACCTTAGCAAAGGCGAAGATCAGGCCGTTCACAATGCCGATTACACAGCCGGCGAGGACGCCGGCGAGCATCGCGGTCCCCCACTCGAAGGTCTGCGCGGCTGTCGCGGCCACGAGGCCTGAGAGGGTGACAGTGGCGCCGACCGAGAGGTCGATGCTCCCCATCAGGACGACGAAGGTGATGCCGATGGAGACGACCAGGACCGGGGATGCCTCTCGAAGCACCGTGAAGACCGTGCTCGCGGACAGGAAATTCTGGGCTGTGATGCTGAAGAGGATGATCAGTAGCACGAGGCCGGATATGGGCAGGATCGCGGCGCGCAGATCCTGGCGGATACGCAGCCTCCCCCGGGTATCAGTCTCCGTGGCGGTCTCTTTCGCCGCAGGAGCTTCGGTGTTGGCGGTCATTGCCAAACCTTTCGTTCTTCGTTGGGGCGTTAGATGATGTGGCGCTTCCAGTGGCTCTTGTAGTCGTCGGCGAGCGACTGCGCATGGGGCTTCGCCTGCTCGTACGCTGCAGGGGCCGTCCAGCCCGAAGGCTTGGGCGCGAAGGACCACATCGCCTCGACGTCCAGGGGCCAAACCTGGTTCTGCGGGTCCCAGTCGTTCGGGTGTGCCGCGCGGCTCATGAGTTGCCAGTCGAAGGGGTCGTCTTTGCCGAAGAAGGTGTTCAGATAGGCATCGACGTTGTCTTTGGTGACGAACACGCCGCCGGTGAACATCTGCCGCTCGAGGGGGTCGAACTTCACTCCCAAGGAAGCATCGATGGCCCTGACGGCGCTGAAGCCGGCAGACCAGAACGGAAGTGTGCTGTAGGCGCCGTAGATCGCACCTGACTTGACGAAGTCCATGGTGCCCTTGTTCCCGTCGACACCGGTGATCGGCACCCCCTTGATTCCCTGTTCGTTGAGAGCGTTCATTGCCCCGATCGCGACGTCGTCGTTCTGCCCGAACACCCCGGCAATATCGCTGCCATACTTCGTGATGATGCCGGCCATCGCCTTCCGCGCGTCGTCACGGTTCCACTCGCCGGGCTGCCGCGCAACCAGCTTGATGCCCGGGTACTCCTTGAGAGCCTTGTCCACGCCGAGGGTCCGCTGCGAATCCGGCGTGCTGCCCGGGTGTCCGGTCAGGTGCACCAGGTTGCCCTTGCCGCCCATCTTGTCGAAGAGGGACTTCGCGACCCCGTACGCGAGATTGACGGTGTCGGTCGTGAAGTAGCTGACGTAGCTGTCGCCGTAGTCGAACGGGGTCGCCCACGGGACCTGCTCCCAGGTGTTGGTGAGGAAGACCTTATGCTCGTTGGCCGTCTTCGCGATGGCGGGGACGCTGGACGGGTCCGGCGCGGTCATGAAGAAGATCTTTGCCCCGGCCTGGACCTGCTGCTCGAACTGCGAGATCTGCCGCTCCGCGTCGCCTTCATTGGTGAAGGCCCGGTACTGGCCACCGAACGCCTCGACTGCGCGGCGAGCCCCCATGTCCCAAGACGCGTAGTAGTCGTTGTTGAGACTCGTGAAGAGGGCCACGACCGGGGCACCTTTGAGGTCGATGATCTTCGGCGACTTCGGAGCGAGAGACGGTGCAGAGCTGGCGGCAGAGCCGCTTCCGCTCGTGGCCTTGACGCCGCAAGCTGCCAGCGCCAGCGCAGTGCCGGAGAGACCGGTCATCTTCAAGAAGTCCCTGCGGTCGAATCCCATGAATGTTCTCCTTTGAACCAAGTGGGTGTTCACACATACTGAACTAAGAAACTGCACAGAGTCAATCCCTTGTGAACACTACGAGGTTGCGGGTTAACTGAGGCGCAACGTTGCTGTTGGGAACGGGCCGTCGCGGCGGCCCGTTCCGGGATGAGCAGTGCTCCCGTCGTCGGGAGCGAAGGAGAGGCTAGGGAGCGCATGGGACGCAAACTCATCCAGAACTTGGCACGCCTTGCCGCAGCCGTCCTCGAGGCATCCGTCTCCTCTGGCGAGCTTCTGCATGCTGCCCTCACAAGCGGGGTCGAGCTGACGGAGGCCGATCTCCTCGGTCCGCTCCAGGGCACGACCAATCAGCAGGCAGACTGACCACAGCAGGGCGAGGGCTCGGTCGCTACTCGGAATGCGGGGAAGGCTGTCCGCCCCGGCCGCAGCGAAAGCCGGCCGCGGAGCCAGGTGGTCTGGTTCCGCGGCCGGCTTTCGCTGGCACCCATCGGCCGCTGCCGTCGGGTGCCAGGTGAGTGCAGCCCCGGCTAGTGAGCCGTCTGCTTCCGCTTCCGCCGCACTACCGAGTAGAGCACCGCTGCGGCGACGATCAGGATCCCCTGGAAGACGTACTGGAATGTCTGCGACAGGCCCAGGAACGAGGTTGCATTGAGGACCTGTGTCAGCAGGACGGCACCGAGGAGGGTCCCGATGAAGGTCCCGCGCCCACCAAGAAGGCTGGTGCCCCCCAGGACGACCGCAGTTATGCTCGCGAGCGTGTACGTCACACCCTGAGACGGATCGCCCACGCCGATCTGGGCCATCAGCATGAAGGCGCCGACCGCGGTGAACAGGGACGTCGCGACGTATCCGAGGATAGTCGTGCGGTCAATCTTGATGCCGATCCGGCGGGCAGACTCCTCGTCTGATCCGGTGGCTCGCAGCCGCCAGCCCCAACGGCGCCGTCGGAGGCAGAATTCTGCCGCGACCGCGGCAGCTACGAGCACGAGGAACGCAACGGGGAAGGGTCCGACCGCTCCGGTGATGGCGGCGACGACGCCCTGGTTGATGTACCCGCCAGGTCCGTCGCGGAGGACGAAGCTCAGTCCCTGGATTCCGATGTAGAGGGTGAGCGTGGCCGCGATAGGCGTGAACCTGCCGAATCTGATGAGGCCGCCGTTGATCAAGCCGACGGCGCCGGCGATGACGATCATCAGTGCGAAGCCCAAGGCGATTGTGCCAATCGACTGGTTGTCGTTGATGAAGAATGACCCTGCGACTACGAGGAAGCCTGCCAGCGGGCCAACCGAGAGGTCGATGCCCCCGAGCAGCAGGGCGATGGTCTGGCCCAGCCCAATGAAGCCCAGGGCAGTGGCGAGCAGGAGGATGTTTCCGATGTTGAATGGGGACAGGTACCGGGCGTTCTGGCCGGAGATCAGCACGGTGAGGACGGCGATCACCACCACGAGGAGGGCCGAGGGGGCATAGTCTCCTTGGAGGAAGCGGCGGATGCCGCTGGCGGAGGCCTTCGCGTCTGTCGTCCCCAGATCTTCGGCGTGGACCGCCTTGGTCGTGGCGCTGACCGCTGCGCCGATGATCTTCTCTTCGATGACATCATCGCCGCTGAGGGTGCGGACGACGCGTCCGCGCGACATCACGATCACGTCGTCGCACAGTCCCTCCAGTTCCTTGGCATCGGAGGAGTTGACGATGACGGGGATGCCGCTGGCGGAGACTTCGCGGAGGATCCGGTAGATCTCGGCGCGTGCTCCGACGTCGACTCCCTGGGTGGGCTCGTCGGCGACGAGCATCGACGGCTCTGACAGCAGGGCCCGGGCCATCACGACTTTCTGCTGGTTCCCGCCCGAGAGGGCTGATACGGGGGCGTCAAGAGAGGGAGCCTTGACCGCGAGCTCCTCGAGGCTCGTTCCGACCCTTCCCAGTTCCTGCTTGCGGTTCAGGATCCGTGCGCTGCGGAACTTGTGGAGAGCGGCGAGTGCGGCGTTCTCGCGGACGCTCAGGGTCATCGCCAGGCCCTCCACGTGCCGGTCCCCGGGCATGAAGGCCGCATCCCGGAGGAGGTCCCGTGAACTGAAGGCACGGCCATCGATCGAGACGCCGCCGGTGATGGGCACCAGGCCGGCAAGAGCGTGCATGAGTTCGGCCTGCCCGTTGCCTACGACGCCCGCGACGCCGATGATCCGGCCGCGGCGTCCGACGATGCTGACGTCCTCGAATCCTTCTCCCGATATCGAGTCGAGAACGAGGTTCACTGGTGAGTCGGGCTCATGAGCCTTGGCAGGGAAGGTGGATTCGAGCTTGCGGCCGACGATGAGACCTAGCAGCTGCTCATCGGTGATGTCCGCGACATCGGCGTGGCCTCGGAGCCGGCCGTCCCTCAGGACGGTCACGCGCTTGGCGATCTCGCGCACTTCGGCAAGGCGGTGCGTGATGTAGGCCACGGATGTGCCCTCGGCGACGACCGAGCGCACTTTCTCGAAGAGCATGTCGGTTGCGTCCTGGCTCAGCGGCGCAGTGGGCTCATCCAGGATGAGCAGCTTGGGGCGCGTTGCGAGCGCCTTGGCGATCTCGAGCAGGTGCTTCTGCGCCACGGTGAGGGATTCGACCCGGTCGCGCAGATGCACGTGGAGGTTGACGCTGTCCAGCAGGCGTTCGGCCACCTCGACGTCGGTGCTGCCGGCGAAGACGCTCCGTGGGAGCGAGACCTGCAGGTTCTCGAGTACGGTCATGTCGGGCAGGACGGCAGGGTGCTGGTGCACGATGGCGATCCCGAGCTGCGCCGCGAGGGCAGGAGTCAGCCGTTGGATCAGCTCGGTCTCGAACTCGATTGTTCCCCCGTCCGGTTGCACTGTTCCGGAGGAGACATTCATGAGGGTGGACTTGCCCGCGCCGTTCTCCCCGAGGATGGCATGAACCTCCCCCGGACGGAACTCGACCGAAACGTCCGAGAGCGCTGCGACTCCCGAGTACAGCTTGGAGATCGAGGTGAGCCGGAGGGTCGGGGGAGCGTCGGAGGACGCTTGTGAAACATCCTGCCCCGGCTCGTTCTTGAGGGCGGGGGAGTCGTCCTGAGTTGTCATCACGTTCACAGGCCTTTGCTTTCTTCGGCTGGGGGTCGGCGCCTGGCCCGGGCCCGGTCTTCCGCGCCCGGGCCAGGCACCGAGGCGCCATTACTTCTTGTTGATGACCGATGCCTGGGTGGCCTTCGGCAGCTGCGCCGAGAGATAGATGTCGCCGGGCAGGCTCGAGTCGCATTGCACGGAGTTCGGCTTCCCGGTGACGGAGTCCTCGAACTTGGGGGCTGCGAAGGTGGTCGTATCGGGGGCCTGGCCACCGGTGGCCTTCGCGATAGCCCACTGGACAGCCAGACGCACGTTGTCGTTCCCGGTGGCTACGGTCATCAGCTTGAAGTCCGGGTTGGCTTGGTGGTTCTGCTGCCAGAAGCAGCCCAGGGCGTTCCCGTCCGAGGTCGCGATGGCGGGGATCGATCGGCCGCTCTTCTGGAACACGGGCAGAGCGCCGACGAGCGAGGGCCCGAAGTCGGAGACGATAACATCGATCTTCGGGTTCTTGGCGATCTCAGCTGAGAGCACCTGCTGTGTGAGTGCCGGATCCCAGTTGGTCACGTCGTAGGGCTGGTCCTGATTGACGAACTTGTACTTGTCGTCCAAGACCTGCTTGAGGCCGGTGAGCTCGTCGTTGCCCTGGCTGTTGCCTTTGGGACCGCTGAGGAACAGCACATTGCCGCCGTTCGGCAGGATCGACTTGATCCATTCGCCCCAGCTCTTGCCGTCGTTGGTGAAGGAGGCTCCGACGAACTGGGTGTAGTCCGTGCCAGCCTTCCCCCCGACGTCCACGCGGTAGGGGACCACAGTGACGCCAGCCTTGAACGCACTGCGGATGGCCGGCAGGACCGCGGGTCCCGCGTCTCCGAAGACGACCATGGAGTCAACCCCCTTGGCAACCATGCTGTTGATGTCGGAGATTGCCTTCTGGGTGTTGCCCTGGCCGTCGGCGTAGTCGTAGCTCGTGACGCTTGGGCACTTCTTCACCTCGTCCGCACCGGAGGCGGTCGTAACCTGGCGCCAGCTGTTGCCGCCGAAGCCGTCGAGCTGGGCGAACTTCACCTGCTTGGTGCCGCACCACGAGGGGGCACCTGCGAGGTGGGTTCCGCTGGGCGCCGCGGAGGACGTGGAGCCAAGGCTGCTGCAGCCGGCCATGGCAAGGGTCGAAGCCACGGCCGCCGCGAGCAGGGCCGAGGATTTGGTCGTGCTCTTCATCTCTGGTTGATTCCTCCTGGTTCAGGTGCGACATCCGTGTCGCGGGACGTTCGGACGAAGGATGGGCGTGCCGGCGGGCTCAGGCGCCAGCGGGCTGCGGCGTGGTCTGACGTCTCTGCTGGAGCCAGACCCGCACGTGGCTCCAGTTCACCGCGTACAGGGCCACCCCGACCGCAAGAGCAGCCGCCTGGACGAGGGTCTGTGCGGAATAGGTGACGCCCAAGGCCAGGGCGAACTGGTCGAGCTGGGTCAGGAACAGCGCGGCAACGACGGTGGAGACTGGGAAGCCCCGGCCGCCGAGCAAGGACGTCCCCCCGAGGACGACCACTGCCACGGAGGGCAGCAGCAGGGAGTCCCCTTGGAAGGCGGTGGGCTGGTTGGTGATGCCGGCCAGGAGGATCCCCGCAAGGCTGTAGGCCAGCTGGGCCCACACGTAGGCGAGGAGACGGTGGGAGCGCACATGCAGGCCCACGGCGCGGGCTGCGATGTCATTGGCCCCCACGGCCTCGAAGCGCCGGCCGGCAGCCGTCTTCTTCAGCACTGTCGCGACCACGCCGAGTGCGATGAGGGCGAACAGTGCGGAGTTGGGGACTCCAAGGACGGATCCCCCTGCAATGGATGCCAGGAGCGGCGTCGTGCTACGGGGAGTCCCCCCGGAGATGGCGAAGACGGCCCCGTAGAGCAGCGCGTTCATACCGAGCGTTGTGATGATCGCGTTGAGCTTCAGGAAGCTGACCAGCGCGCCGTTGATCGCCCCGGCGACTGCCGCCAGCAACAGGGCCATGATCACGGCAGGAAGCAGTTTCGAATTGTCGCCGTCTGGCTGATGGGTCACGGTGACGACCGCGAGCGATACCCCGCCCGCGACCGAGAGGTCGACACCTCCCTGCTGCACGACCAGTAGCTGGCCCAGGCCGGCGACCGCGAGCACCGCGGCAAAGGGGATGCTCCCGACCAAGGCGGTCTGGGAAATGCTCGAGGGTGCGAAGATGCCGCAGAGGATGAAGAGAATGAGCGTCGAGGCGGCGATGGTAACGAAGCCTTTGGAGTTGGCGAATCGCGAAGTGGCGAGTCGGGCCGTGCGCCGCATTGGTGCGTCTGTCGTCATGTCTGTCTCACGCCTTTCACTAGAGAAACCGCACTGTTCTCTGGGTGTTTAGTGAGACTGTACATAAATGTGGCCTCGTTCACAAGAGCTTTCGTCCCTTCCCGTGAAGCCGGGAAATTCCACCGTTCCCCGGGCCCGTCGAAGGCTTGGGTACCCCGTGGGCGGCGCAGCGCGTGAAGTGCCGCTGAAGGGCGCGTCCGCCCCGGCTGAGCCCTGCGAGCGGGAGCTCCACCGGGACGCAGTGGCGGCCCCTTCGGCCGCGCTTCCCTAGCCGCCCGATGGACCGGCCATAGCCCTCGTGACTTCCGCGACTGCAGCCCAGTCCAGACCCGCAAGCGAGGGGTCTGCGACGGCTGCCTCGAACATCCGCCGCAGCACAGGCGCGGTGGGCAGGACTACGCCTTCGGCCTGGGCCGCCTGCTCAGCCAGAGACAGGTCCTTGAGACCGAGGGGGAGAGTGAAGCCCGGGGGCGAGTAGCGCTTGTGAGCGATGATCGGCCCGTACCCGGAATACGCCGAACCCGTGTAGGCGGAGTCGGTGAGGATGTCCACGAAGGCCTGGCCGGCGACACCGGCTCGCTCTACGAGGGTGAGGGACTCGGCGAGGGCCTGCAACGTGTGGATCAGGTTGTAGTTGACCGCGATCTTCACCAAGTTGGCCGTCTCCGGGCGGTCGCCCACGACCCAAGTCCGCTTGCCGACCACGTCCAGGAACGGCTGGGCCAGATCGACCAGCTCCCGCGTGCCCGCGGCGACGATATTGAGCTTCCCGAGCTCTGCGACGCTAGACCGGCCGAGCACCGGAGCTGCCACGTAGCCGACACCGGCGTTCTCATGCATCGACGCGAACCGCGCCGCGCCCTCGACGCTCACAGTGGCATGGTTGACGTGGACGGTGCCCGGAGGCGCCGACCGGATAACCTCGTCAGTGAACACGGAGCCGAAGGCGTCGTCGTTGGCTAGCATGGAGAAGACTGTCCCTGTTCCTACAGCCTCCCTTACGTCGCGGGCGAGGACAGCGCCGTCGGCGACCAGCTCCGCGGCGGCGCTCTCGGTGCGGTTCCACACGTGGACGGTGTGCCCCGCGCTGAGAAGGCGGCGGACCATCGGCGTCCCCATCTCACCGAGGCCCACGAAACCGACGACGCTCATGAGCGGACCTCCCGATACCGTCCGAATCCGCCCCACATCTGGGGCGCTGGCGGCTCGTTCACGGGGGTGCAAGGCATGATGCTCCTTTGGATCGCCGGGGTTCCTAAAACGCTGCCCCAGTCTGCTCAGATCTCCGCGCGGTGGGCGCGGATCGTGCGTGATGTGCAGCGTACGTGAACAGTAGCGCGCCCGGCCTTGCTGGCCAACCCTTCCTCGCTGTCCCGTCGACTCCTTGACATCACTGGGATCGCTGGCTTCAATAGCAGAACTGGTGTTTAGTGACAGTGCACACATTGCCAGCAGTTTCTCCAAGGCATGTACGGCTGCCGTACCTCATCTCTACTGCGAAGGAGCAGACCATGGGCGAGCGCGTCAAAGGCCGCACCATCATCGTGACCGGAGGGGCGTCGGGGATCGGCGCGGCGATCGCCAAGGGATGCGCGCGGGAAGGGGCCAGCGTCGTCATCGCCGACCTCAACCTGGAAGCCGGCCAGAAGGCCGCCGAGGAGATCACGTCCTCCGGCGGCAGGGCCATGGCAGTCCGAGTCGACGTCACGGACCGCGAGTCCGTCGCCGCAGGAATCCGGGCCGCCGTCAACGAATTCGGGGCGCTGCACGTCTACTTCAACAACGCGGGGATGAATGCGCCCCTGAAGTTCCTGGACATTACCGAGGACAACTTCGAACGGGTCATGCGAGTCAACGCCCTCGGGGTGCTGGTCGGGACGCAGGAGGCTGTGCGCCAGTTCATGGCGCAGGGGACCGGCGGCAAGGTCATCAACACCGCGAGCATCGCAGGACGGCAGGGATTCCCCAACTTCGCGCCGTACAGCGCAGCGAAGGCTGCGGTCATCTCCCTCACCCAGGCCGCCGCCCGGTCTTTCGCGGACTCGGGCATCACGGTCAATGCCTTCGCCCCCGGTGTGGTCGCCACACCGCTGTGGAAGAAGCTCGACGAGGACCTGGCCAAGATCGGTGCCGCAGACGCAGGCTTCGACTCCATGTCCGAGGACATCCTCTTGGGTCGCCCGGCGCAGCCGGAGGACATCGTTCCCACAGCGCTGTTCCTCGCCGCAGAAGACTCCGACTACATCACCGGGCAGGTCATCCCGATCGAAGGCGGAATGATCCTCGTCTGACCAGTGTCCGCAAACCGTCCGTTGGGGAGGGACCCTCGGCGGTGCCAGAAAGGCAGCAACCAGCATGAGCACAGCAACCTTTGGAACGAATGCCGTCGACTGGGAGGAGCGTATCCGCTTCGACCGGCTCCGCGAAGAGCGCCTCGCACGGCTCAAGGCCGAATTGGAGGCCTCGGACCTCGGCGCCCTCCTTGCCTTTGACTTCGCCAACATCCGATACATGTCGGGCACCCATATCGGGACTTGGGCGATCGACAAGGCGATCCGGTTCGCGCTGATCACTCGCAACACCGACCCCATCGTCTGGGACTTCGGCTCGGCCGCGAAGCACCATGCCCTCTACAACCCGTGGCTGAGCACGACGACAGCGGAACTCGACGCCGATCCGCACGCGCCTCACCACGGGGCAGTCCGTCCTCGTCTGGAGTCGGGGGCCCGCGCGGGCATCTCAACGCTTCGCGGGGCCTTCCACCCCGAGGCCGGCATCGCCGAAGAGGTCGCCCGCAAAGTGAAGCGGGAGCTGGAGAAGTTCGGGGTCGCGAACGAGCCCGTCGGCGTAGACATCATCGAGCTCCCCGTGCTCTTCGCCCTCAAGCAGGCCGGAGTGGATGTCGTGGACGGCCAGCAGGTGTTCCTCCAGGCCCGCGCGATCAAGACGCCCGACGAGATCTCGCTCCTGACCCAGGCGGCCTCCATGGTGGACGCCGCCTATGACGAGCTGTACCGTTTCCTGCGCCCGGGCGTCAGGGAGAACGAGACCGTCGGACTGGTCTCGAAGGTCCTCTACGACCTGGGGTCCGAGTACGTCGAGGGAGTGAACGCCATCTCGGGCGAGCGGTGCTCGCCGCACCCGCATGTCTACTCGGACCGACTCATCCGGCCGGGGGATCCTGCATTCTTCGACATCCTCCACAGCTACAACGGGTACCGGACCTGTTACTACCGCACCTTCGCGGTGGGGTCGGCCAGCCCCGCCCAGAGGGATGCCTACAAGAGGGCACGCGAGTACATGGACCGTGCGATCGCGCTGGTGCGGCCGGGCGCCACGACGGCGGACATCGTGGCACAGTGGCCGAAGGCCCAGGAGTTCGGATTCCCGGACGAGGAAGCCGCCTTCGCCCTCCAGTACGGCCATGGCGTCGGGCTCTCTATCTGGGAGAAGCCGATCTTCTCCCGCTTGGTCTCGTTCGACCACCCGGAGGAGCTCAAGGAGGGGATGGTCTTCGCCCTCGAGACCTACTGGCCTTCTGCCGATGGGATCGGCGCGGCACGCATCGAAGAGGAGATCGTCGTCACGGCGACTGGCTGCGAGGTCATCACGAAGTTCCCGGCCGAGGATCTCCTCGTCGCGGGACAGCGCTACTACTCGGTCAACGGCACCCTGCCGCTCCTGCGCAGCGCGCAGTCCCACCTGAACACCTCAGCCGGACGGGGCCAGCTGGATGGGTCCGGGACATCGGAGCGGACCGCCTCCAGCTCTCAGGTGCTCGCGCAGTAGCCAGAGGAGGACCCGAGAATGAAAGCTGCAGTGATCTACGGTGATCACGACGTCCGGATCGAGGACAGGCCGGTGCCCGAGCGGGCGAAGGGCGAGGTTCTCCTGCGGGTGCTGCGCACCGGCATGTGCGGAACCGACGCTACTGAGTGGAAAGCGGGCCCGCTCGCCTTCCCGCTCTCACGCCCCCACCGGGTCACCGGCCACCAGGGTCCCATGATCTTCGGGCACGAATTCGTCGGTGAAGTCGTCGAAGCAGACCCAAGCAGCCCCTGGGTTCCCGGGGACGTGGTGGCCTGCGGCGCCGGCGTGTCCTGCGGGGAGTGCGACAGGTGCCTGGAAGGACGGACCAATCTGTGCCGTCGCTACTACACCCTCGGCCTCAGCACTCATGGCGGCATGGCCGAATATGTGTCGAGCCCGGAGAGGATCCTGGTGCCCGTACCCGAGGACCTCCCGCTCGATGCGGCCGGCCTAGCCCAGCCTCTCGCGGTCGGGCTCCACGCCGGGCGTCGATCCGGAGTCCGCGACGGGGACCGGGTTATCCTGATCGGAGCAGGCGCAATCGGATCGTTCGTCCTCACGGCGGTCCGTTCGCTCGCAGGCATTGACCTGACCGTCATCGACTTCCCCGGGGAGCGGCTCGAGCGGGCCCGGCGGCTGGGTGCCACCCGCGTGGTGGAAGCCGGCCCCACAGCCGTGGACACAGTCGCCGAGGCCATCGGGGGAGGCGGGGCCGACGTCGTGATCGAGGCGAGCGGGGCCCCTGGGCAGCTGAATACCGCCATCTCCATGGTCCGCGACGGCGGGACGATCCTGCAGGTCGGGCTTCCGGCCAAGCAGCAGGAAGCGGACATCCACTCCCTGGTCATGCGGGAGATCACGGTCCAGACCACCCTCGCCCACGTCTGCGGAGAGGACCTGGCGCCAGCGCTCGAGATTCTCCGCAGCACTAATCTCGCCGAGGAACTGCTGGACTCGGTGCGCCCCCTCGACGAAGTCGCGGAACAGTTGGAGCGGCTGGCCACAGGTCAGCTCGAAGGTAAGGTCCTGTTCGACCCGTCGCTCTCGCCCGCGTCGGAACCGTCGTCGGTCACATCGGAACACAACTCCCACGGAAGGTGAATCTCCATGAAGGCAGCCGTCTTCTACAAGGAACACGACATCAGGGTCGAAGAAGTATCGGACCCCGGCAGCCCGGGCCCCGGCGAGGTCCTGTTGAAGCCGTACTGGTGCGGGATTTGCGGCACCGACCTGCACGAGTACGCCATGGGGCCGATCGTGATTCCCTCCGATCCGCATCCGCTCAACGGCTCCCAGCTCCCGCAGATCCTCGGGCACGAGTTCTCCGGCGAGGTGCTCGAGGTCGGGGAGGGGGTTAGCTCGGTGCGCCCGGGTGATCGCGTGTCGGTGATGCCGATCCTCTACTGCGGCGCCTGCTACTACTGCCGACGTGGGCTCAACCACCTCTGCAGCTCGATGGCGGCGGTGGGGCTCAGCTTCCGCTGGGGCGGCATCGCCGAACAGGCCATTGTTCCTGAAACGCACATCAGCGTCCTTCCCGACGAGGTGAGCGACCTCCAAGGCGCTCTCGTAGAGCCCGCAGCCGTGGCTGCATACGGCGTCGACACCGCTCAGGTCGGCGCCGGGGACACCGTCCTGATCACCGGGGCCGGTCCCATCGGCGCCCTAGCAGCCCTTTACGCCGCTTCAATCGGCGCGCGAGTCATCATCTCCGAAGTCAATCCCTCGCGCGCGGCCCTGGCCGAGAGCCTCGGGATCGCAGAGGTCGTGGACCCATCGGAGATCGACGTAGTCGAGTACGTGAAGGCCAAGACCGAGGGGATCGGCGCAGACGCCGTCATCGAGTGCTCGGGCAATGAGCGTGCCCTGCAGACGGCGATCGCGGCCGTGCGGAAGTCCGGCCGCATCTCGCAGACCGGTCTGCACACCCGCGAGGCCTCGATTGAGCCGATGGTGCTCTCCGAGCACGACATCACGCTCAGCGGCACTTGGTGCTATCCCGTCACCGACTGGCCCAGGATCATCGACCTCATCGCTCGCGGACGCTTCCCCGTCGAAAAGGTCGTGACCGCCCAGATCGCGATGGCCGACGTGGTCGAGAAGGGCTTCGAGTCGCTCCTGTCCCCTACAGGGGACCAGGTGAAGGTCCTGGTCGATGCCCGGGCCCGCTGAGGGCGGCGCGGTCGGACGCACCAGCCCGCGAGAAAGGCAGAGAAGGAAATGAAGGTGACCTTATGAAGGCTCTGCAGTATGCGGAGAAGAACGTGGCGAAGGTGGCCGAGCTGCCGGTTCCTGAGATCGGCGCTGACGAGGTGCTCGTGGCGGCGCGCAGCGTCGGGGTGTGCCACTCGGACATCGATCTGCTCGAGGGCCGGTACATCATTCCGTTCGAGTACCCGCTGATCCCCGGCCACGAGTGGTCCGGCGAGGTGGTACAGGTCGGCGTGGACGTCACCGCCTTCGCTCCCGGAGACCGGGTCGTGGGCGAGTGCGTGATCGGCCTGGACCATTTCGGATTCTCGATCAGCGGCGCGGCTGCGGAGTTCTTCGTGGCCCGCCCCGAGTGGCTCCATCGCCTCCCCGACGAGCTCTCGTACACGATGGGCGCCCTGGTCGAGCCGTTCAGCGTCGCGTACTACGCTCTGGTGCGCGCGGGCAAGGTCGACGCCAGCGACACGGTTGTCGTTCTCGGCGCGGGACCTGTGGGGCTCGCCGTGACGGCTGCCGCCGTGGCCATGGGAGCGGTTGTGGTCGTGGTCGAGCCTGCCGAAGAGCGCCGGCAGGCTGCGGCTGACCTCGGTGCCCATCACACGACCCACCCGGATGACGTCGATGCCCTCCTTGAGAAGGTCACCGGCGGCAGGGGAGCAGACCTCGTCGTCGAAGTTAGCGGGCGGCCCGAGGTCATGGCGCGTGCGCTGGAGCTGGTGGCCTTCCAGGGCCGTGTCTCCTATGTCGGCATCGATGTCGGTCGCGAAGCCCCTGCCAAATTGGGGCTGATCCAGTCCAAGGAGCTTCGGATCACTGGAGCGATCGGCTCGCCCGGGGTCTGGCCGGAGACCCTGCGCTTCCTCGCCCACAGCAAGGTGGACCTGAGTCCGCTCGTCACCCAACGGTTCTCCCTCGACCAGGCGCTGGAGGCCCTCGAGGCCGCCCACGATCCACGGACGACCATCAAGGCCCACATCGAATTCGATGCAACGCTGCCAAGCTGAGAGCCCCGGGGCGCACGCCTTCTGACTCCACACCGCGGCACCACTGCGGCGAACGGCAGGGCCCCGGTCCAATCGGACCGGGGCCCTCCCTTTCGTGCCACCCGGTGGAGGAAGGTCGCTTTCGGCTACGGCAGGATCTTGGCCGCCCTGTACCGGTCCACGTACCGGAAGAAGCTGTCCCGGCTGTCCCGGAAGCCTAGGAAACCCGCCTTGCGCGACTTGTTCATGTCGGTCAGGCACTCGATGTTCCGGCCGAGGTCGCTGTCGCTGTGCCACCACGAGGCGATGCGGTCGACGTCTGGCTCGACCAGGTCATGCTCTGCGGCGATCTCCCGCCAAAGCGGCGCGGCGTCCGCCATCCTTGCGGCGAGCGGGCGCGGCACATCCTGGAATCCCTCCCACTCGACGCCGAAGTGTTCCGCAATCTGCGGCCACAGCCATCGCCAGCGGAATGTGTCCCCGTTGGCGATATTGAAGGCCTGGTTGTGCCCCGCCTCGTTCTCGGCGGCCCACCTGATCTGCTCTGCGAGCAGCTCGGCATCCGTCACATCGGTCACACCGTTCCACTGCGTCTCCGAGCCAGGAAAGACGAACGGGAGTCCCTTCTCACGGCAGATGGTGGCGTACGCCGAGAGGGTGAGGACCATGTTCATGGCGTTTCCCGTGGCGAAGCCGAAGATGGTGTGCGAGCGGTGGACGCTCCATGTCGCGCCCAAGCGCTCGGTCCCGGAGAACAGCTCGTCCTCTTGGGCGTAGTAGAAGTTCGGCTTGTCGAGGCGCGGCTCGTCCTCGTGGAACGGCGTATCGGGCAGGACCCCCGTCGCGTAGTTGTCGAACGGGCCAAGGTAGTGCTTGAGGCCCGTCATGAGTGCCACATGCTTCACCGGCCCCGGGTCCAGGGCGCCGAGGAGGTTTCGGACGGCCCCGCCGTTCACGCGGATGTTCTCTTCCTCGCTGTCCATTCGCGTCCACGCGGTGATCGCGACAAGTTCCGGCTGCACCCCCATGAGGGCGGTCCGTAGCTGCTCGGGCTCCTGGAGGTCCGCCTGGACCGAGACGACCCCCGGGATGTCGAGGGCCCTGCTTCGCGAAAGACCGGTCACCTGCCAGCCTTGCTCCGCCAACTGCGCGCTGAGGGTGTGGCCGACGATTCCGGTGGCGCCCACGACGAGGGCACGGCGGGGCTGGGCTGCTTCGGTCATTGCTCTCCTAAAGGGTTCAGTTCTGCTCAGGCCAGTGAACGGGCCGGCCTGGAGCCGAGGTAATGCTGGTAGGCTGCCTCGCGCTCCGACTTCGGACGCTCGTAGGCGACCTCCACGAGCTCGATCGTGATCCCGTCGGGATCGCGGAGGTAGACCCAGCGCCAGCCGGCCAGCACGCCATCGTCGACCGTGTTCACGTCCGACAGGAACTCCACTCCGGCTGCCTCGAGCCGTGCCTTCTCAGCGGCGATGTCGTCCACGCGCAGGGCCAGGTGCATTGCGCCGAGGTGGTTCTGGTGGACGGCCTCGTTGTGGTCGTCCTCGCGGTTGCCATACTCGATCAGCTCGACCTGGGTCTCGGCGACGCCGAGGCACACCTGGCGCAAGGATGCCCCAGGGACGCCGACACCCTTCGCGAGGCCCTCCCCGCTGAACCAGGGACTCGGTTCGGTCACGAACGGCAGCCCGAGGATGTCGTGGTAGAAGTAAATGGACTCATCCAAGTCCTTGACGATGATGCCCGCGTGGTGGACGCCGATGATGGACACAGCACACTCCTTCATTCTCGTTGCTCGCCAGCCCCGGGCGGCCCGGCGCGACCTGGAATCTACGGGCGCCCCGAGGACGGCTCCGTTGCCGCTGCTTCCCGACGAGTGTACTGTTCATTATCAGTAAACGCTACGGGCAGGGGTGTGTGAGCTCCCCGCCGCGGGCTCTGGGCGAGGAGGCCCGTGTATTCTTGGTCGATAATGTTCTGGACCCATCTACAGATCAACCCTCCGCTGGGGCACGCGGGGCGTGGGCCCACGGCCCCGGGAGGGCGGAGATGACCAATCTCGGCGAACGGCTCAAGCAATATCGCCTGCGCGCCGGGCTCTCGGTGCGGGCGCTTGCGCGCCAGGCGGACCTCTCACCCTCATTCATCTCCCAGATCGAGAATGGGAAGTCCCGGCCCTCGGTCGGGACCCTCTACTCGTTCGCGCAGCTGTTGAATGTGCCCATCGACGAGCTGTTCGAGGAGCACGAGCGGGGCCCTGGGAACTCCTCGGACACCGATGCGGAGTTCCATCCTGCCGAGGTGTGGAAGCTCTCGGAGTACTCCAACCGGGTCTCGGTTGTGCATCCGTCCCATCGCCCGCACCTCGCGATGGCCGAAGGAGTTGATTGGGAACGCCTTGCGGCGACCTCCGAGCGGGGCATCAACTTCATGAAGATCACCTATGCCCCAGGCGCGAGCTCCCAGGCCGACGGCGCTCTGGTCACCCATCACGGCTACGAGTACGGCTACGTGCTCAGGGGTCAGCTGGAGGTGACCGTCGGAGACGAGGTCTTCATCCTCAACGCTGGGGAGTCATTGGGTTTTGACTCGACGATTCCCCATCGGCTCCGCAACTGCGGGACCGACGTCTTCGAAGGCGTCTGGTTCATGCACGCCTCTCATTGAGGTAGGCATTATCTCCTCTCGCAGCAGTCGTCCCCCCCTCCGGCTACGAAGTGCTGCAGCAGCGCCAGGAGCGTTCCCGGGTCGGGCCTCCGTATGGGGCCCTTGACACGGTCGGCAGTCCAGCCCTAGCTTGGCTAGCATGTTCACTGCAGCTTAACGGGCCAGTGAACGCACAATGGCGTGGCTGGCCCGGCGGCCGGCGGAGAGGAAGAACGACACTCATGGACCTCGGCAACCGACTCGGTCATCTCACCTACTCAACTCTTGTCCATGCCGGCGACACTTGGGCTGAGATGAGGGAGAGCCTCCAGACCTTCCTGCCTGCCGTCAAGGAGCGCATCTCACCCGACGCACCGTTCGGGGTGTCGCTTCGCATCTCGGCCGACTCCGCGCAGACCCTCACACAGGAACCGGCCCGGCGCGACGACCTCGTCCGGTTCCTCAAGGAAAACGACCTCTACGTCTACACGGTCAACGCCTTCCCGTACGGGCCGTTCAAGGGCGGCAGCGTGATGGAGCGGGTCTACGAGCCGGACTGGACCACGGACGACCGGGTCGCATACACGAACCAGGTCGCCGACATCCTGGCCGAGATCGCCCCGGCCGACATCAGTCCCAGCATCCAGACTGCCCCGCTGGCCTTCAGGCCGAAGGTCTCCGACGACGGCTACGTCGTGCAGTTCACCACGAACCTCCTCCGCGTCGTCGCTCATCTGGTCGAGGTGGAGCGGGGAACGGGCCGGAGGGTCAAGCTCGCACTCGAGCCCGAGCCCGCCTGCTATCTGGAGACGACTGAGGAGACCATCCGCTACTTCAAGGACCGGCTCTACACCCGGGAGGGCGTGGCTGAGTTCGCACGGCTGGCCTCGGTCCCGATCTCCGAGGCGGAAGGCCTGCTCCGCCGGCACCTCGGGGTGGTCTTCGACATCGGGCACCAGTCTGTCGGGTTCGAGAACATCGCAGATTCGCTCAATGCCCTCGTTGAGGCGGGGATTCCCATCTTCAAGCTGCAGGAGGCCGCAGCGCTCTGGGTCGGGGAGCTCACGCCCGAGCTCGTTCCCCAACTGCGGACCTTCACCGACACGATCTA
The DNA here is from genome assembly GCF_054782415.1 of Sinomonas soli. Taxonomy (NCBI): domain Bacteria; kingdom Bacillati; phylum Actinomycetota; class Actinomycetes; order Micrococcales; family Micrococcaceae; genus Sinomonas; species Sinomonas soli. Next base: position 235,327 of record NZ_BAAGSN010000015.1, read on the forward strand.
CCTGAGCCAGTCGACGCTTCGCCGGGACGGGACGGACGTCAAGTACCTGAACCTCGGCGAAGCCCTCGACGCGTTCGAGGCAGACCCGCGCCCGGCCGAGCTGCGGACGCATTTCCATGTGCCGGTGTTCCTCGAGGAGCTCGGACCGTTCCGCACGACGAGGTTCGCCGTCCAGGACGCGCTGCGGCTCCACCGCCAGCTGCCGCTTTCGGACCATCTGGAGATCGAGACGTACACCTGGGACGTCCTCCCTGCACACCTGAAGACGGGTGACATCGTGGACTACGTGACCCGTGAGCTCGAGTTCGTCCGGGACACTGTACTTGGTCGGGACTAGGGAGAAGCGCAATGGCTCAGAAGCGGCTTGCGGTCCTCGGGGCCGGGGCAAACGGGGCGGCCATTGGGGCGGACCTGACGCGTGCAGGGCACGACGTCACGCTGATCGAGCAGTGGCCCGAGCATGTGGCCGCCATGCGCGAGAGGGGTGTCCGCGTCAACCTTCCCGCAAAGAGCGTCACCACTAGGGTGCGCGCCATTGACCTGTGCGAGGTTGCCACGCTGCGGGAGGCGTTCGACATGGTCTTCGTGCTCGTGAAGGCCTACGACACGCGCTGGGCCACGGAACTGATCAAGCCGCTTGTCGCTGCCGATGGACTCGTCGTCGGAGTGCAGAATGGTATGACGATCGATACGATAGCCGACGTCGTCGGGCCTGAGCGCACGCTCGGCGCAGTGATCGAGATCTCCTCCAACATGTTCGACGCGGGCGTGGTCAACCGCCAGAGCGACCACGCGCGTTCCTGGTTCGCCGTCGGCGGCATCCACCCATCGGCCCACACCCGGGCCGAAGAGGCTGCAGACCTGCTGCGGAGCGCGGGGAGGGTGGAGGTCTCTGACGACATCCGCGCCTCCAAGTGGATGAAGCTTGTCGTCAATGCCGCCGAACTCGTCCCGTCGGCTATCCTCGGACTGCCGCTGGGTGAGGCCGGCGAGGTCCCGGGGTTCCGCTCCTTCATGCTCGAGGCCGGACGCGAAGCGGTCCGCACTGCGGTGGCGGCCGGAGTCAGGATCCGCCCCATCTTCGGCCTTCAGGGGCTGAACCTGGCTGATCCGGACAGTGTCGCGGATGCCCTCTTCGACGAGGTCATCCGCCACTTCACCCTCTCAGACACCAAGACCACAGTCCTGCAGGACTGGCTGAAGGGCCGACGCAGCGAAGTGAATGAGATCAACGGACTCGTCGTGGACATGCAGCGCAAGCTCGGCGGCGCAGCGCCGGCCAACGACATCACTGTCCGCTTCGCGCGCCGTATCGAGAATGGCGAGCTCGAGGCCGGGCCGGCCAACGCGGAACGGATGCTCAGGGAGCTCGGGTCCTTCGTCGGCTGAGCCCGAGCTACCCGACGTCCGCCGCCGGGGCTTGAGGAAGGAACAGCTCGGGATGCCCGAGAAGCTCAAGCCTCGTGCGGCGGATGTGGCCGAACAGCACACGCTCGGCGTCGTCGGCATCGCCATGGCGAATCGCTGCCACGAGAAGCTGGTGCTCATAGTGCAGCGCCCGATTGTCCTCCGGGCCGATCGAGAGCGTGAAGGCACGCCGGTAGTGCTGGGTCGAGTTCCAAAGCCGCTCGACGGTGTCACCGAGCATCGAGGTCCTGGCCCCGCTGTACGAGAGCAGGTGGAATTCACGGTCCAGTTGCAGGAAGGTCTCGACATCGGTGCCGGCCTGCATCCGATCCGCAAGATCCGCAAGGCGGTCGACGATGCCGGCCTCGAGGCCGGGCATGCTGTATCGCAGGAGCAGCGGCTCGATCCGTTCGCGTATCTGGTAGACCTCTTGGCACTCTTCCATGCTCAGCTCCGCGACCCAGGCGCCGGTGTTGGCTACCAGCGTCACGAGCCCCTCCGATTCGAGGATTCGCAGCGCTTCACGAACGGGGAGGCGGCTCGCCCCGAACTCGTGGGCGATGTCCTCCTGCCGGATACGGGTCCCGGGCGTGTAAACGCCCCGGAGGATCGCGTCCCTGAGGGAGACAGCGATCCGGGCGCCTGCTGCGCCGTCGCGGCTGATGGGTCTGGGCATGCGGGCCTTCTGCGGGAGTCGGGGGGCCGGAGCCGCGCTCACTCGGCGGGCCTGGCAGGATGCCACAGCTTAACAGGCGCGTCCTTCTCGTAGGCCTTCCCATGGGGGAAGCTCACCAGCTCGAACTGCATGCCCCATGGGGCCCGGAAGTAGACCCAGCGCTGCCCGGCACTGTAGCTCGAGCTAGAAGTCGGCTCGCCCATGATCGTCACTCCATGCCGCCGCAAGTGCTCCATGGCCGCATCCAGGTCGTCCACGTAGAACGCAAGGTGATGGCCGCCGATGTCGCTGTTGCGCGGCTGCTGTGCCTGGCCGTCGGCCGCGTCGTACTGGAACACCTCGAAGTTGGGCCCGAACCTGCACCTGTAGAAGCGCAGTTCGCGCATCACTGTTCGAGGATGGACGCCCAGATGCTCCCGCATCCAGTCGTCGCCGGCCTCCCCGTGGGCGAACGGCCCGAGCGAGTACACCCGCTCGCAACCGATGACGTCCACGAAGAACCGCTCGGCCTCATCGAGATCCGGCACCGTGAAGCCAATGTGCTCGGTGCCTCGCAGTCCGGGGAGCCCATCGCCCATTTCGCCACTCCTTCGTAGTAGTTGGATACAAAGCTAGCGCAGATAGTCGCTTTTTGGGACTAAATCCTCTTAATCTGCTTGGATTGGATTCAATTTAGTACTATGATCGACATCACCCAAGAGTCGGTCAGAAGGGACCGGCCCGAGTGATGGAGACGGCGAACATGCCCCAACGACGACGTTTGGAACCGGGATCGGCCTGGATCCAGCTGAGCACCACCGCTCAGGACTGGAAGGATGCAGACCCCAGCCTGCTGGCCACCATGCTGGGCCAGCTCCACCTCATCCGCGCCTTTGAGGAGACTGTGCTCGAGCTGGCCGGGGAGGGCCTCGTGCACGGGCCTGCGCACTCCAGCATCGGCCAGGAGGGAGGTGCGGTCGGCTCCATCGTGGCGCTCAGCTCCTCCGACGCCATCAATGGCTCCCACCGTGGGCACCATCAGTTCCTCGCCAAGGCCATCGGGCACGTGAGCGGAGGGAAGCTCGGCCTCACCACCCTCGTGGACGAAGACCTGCAGAGCGTCCTGCAGCGCACTCTCGCCGAGATCCTCGGGCTCGCCCAGGGCTTCTGCCGAGGTCGCGGCGGTTCTATGCACCTGCAGTGGTTCGAAGCCGGCGCCCTCGGCACCAATGCGATCGTCGGCGGCGGAGTCCCGCTGGCGGCAGGCAACGCCTGGGCGCAGAGGCATGCCGGCACGCAGGACGTGACGGTGTCATATTTCGGCGACGGGGCGACGAATATCGGCTCTGTCCTGGAGTCGATGAACCTCGCCGCCGCATGGAAGCTCCCGCTGGCCTTCTTCATCGAGAACAACCTCTATGCAGTATCCACAGAGGTGTCCGAGGTGACTGCGGAGCCGCGCCTCTCGGCCCGAGGCCTCGGGTTCAACATCCCGGCATGGCGCGTCGATGGGATGGACCCTCTTGCCGTGCACCTGGCCATGCAGGAGGCCGAGGAGATCATGCGCGCAGGCGGTGGCCCCGCCGTCATCGAAGCCGAGGTCTACCGCTACTTCCACCAGAACGGCCCCTACCCGGGCAGCGCCTTCGGGTACCGCTCCAAGGAGGAGGAGGCAGCCTGGCGCGGGCGGGATCCGCTGGACCGCGTCGCCGGGGAGATGGCCAAGCTCGGGCTCATCGACGACGCCGGGGTGGCGGCCGTGCGCGAGCAGGCGCAGGCCGCCATGAAGGCGGCCGTCGTCGAGCTCATTGAGGCGGACCCCGACAATCCGGGCAAGCGTCGCGTGCGCCCCGAGCTCTGGCCTGACCCGGGGTTCGTCGACGTCGGACTCCGCGGCGACGCCAGCGAGCTCGACGGGGTCCGGCTCCTCGACCCGCTGCACTTCTCGGGGCCGCTGGAGAGGAAGAAGTTCGTCGACGCAGTCGCCGGCGTCATGGACCGGCGGATGAGCGAAGACGGGCGCATCGTCCTGATGGGCGAAGACATCCACCGCCTCAACGGGGGCACGAACGGCGCGACCAAGGGCCTCTCGAAGAAGTTCCCCGACCGGACGCTCGGAACCCCCATCTCCGAGAACGCCTTCGCCGGACTGGGCGGGGGCATGGCCTTGGACGGCAGGTACCGGCCGGTCGTCGAATTCATGTATCCCGACTTCATGTGGGTTGCGGCCGACCAGGTCTTCAATCAGATCGGCAAGGCCCGTCACATGTTCGGTGGCGACAACCCCGTCCCCCTGGTCCTCCGGACGAAGGTGGCCATGGGGTCCGGCTACGGCTCCCAGCACCTCATGGATCCCGCCGGCATCTTCGCCACAGCCCCGGGATGGCGGATCGTTGCCCCCTCTTCGGCGGCAGACTACATCGGCCTGATGAACACGGCTCTGGCCCTGCAGGACCCCGTCCTGGTCATCGAGCACGTCGACCTCTACGGACGCAGTGAGGAGGTGCCTGAAGGCGACTACGACTACTTCCTCCCGATCGGCAAGGCCGCGCTGCGTGCCCAGGGCGAGGAGATGACCGTCATCAGCTACCTGTCCATGGTGAACCACTGCCTCGAGGGCATAGAGCAGACCGGCGTCTCCGCCGACCTCATCGACCTCCGATGGCTGGACCGCGCGTCGCTGGACTGGGACACGATCGGCGAGAGCATCCGGAAGACGAACGCCGTGTTGATCGTCGAACAGGGAGCGCGCGGCACCTCCTACGGCGGTTGGCTTGCTGACGAGATCCAGCGGCGCTTCTTCGACTGGCTCGATCAACCGGTCCAGCGGGTGACGGGCGGGGAGGCCAGCCCGAGCATTTCCAAGGTGCTCGAACGGGCGGCCATCGCACGGACCGAAGAGGTCGTCGCCGGGATCGAGACCGTCCGAGCCGGTCGCGGGGGGCGGTAGGCATGGCAACCATTCTCAGAATGCCCGAGGTCCTCGCGGGTGCGGCCGAGGCCGTCGTCGCAGCATGGGCGATCGCCGAGGGGAGCCCGTTCACTGCTGGTGACACCCTCGCGGAGATCGAGACCGAGAAGGCACTGGTCGACCTGCCCGCCGAACAGGACGGTATCCTTGGCCGGATCCTTGCCCAACCGGGGGCGACCACCAGTGTCGGTTCCCCGATTGCGGTCGTGATCGGTGCAGGGGAGACCCAAGCGGACATCGAAGCGGCGCTCGGCGAGGCGATCGCCGAGGCCGGGGCGGCGGGTGAGGCTCCTGCAGATGCCGAAGCGGCGGCTGCTGGCGAGGCCTCCCCTCAGACCACCACCCATGCGGCGGTCCCAGTGACCACAAGCGGCAACGGCGGCTCCCTACCCTCTGACGGAGCTCGCCCGGTGGGCCGCATCTTCGCGAGCCCAGTCTCCCGTCGCCGCGCCAAGGACGCCGGCATTGCGCTGGATTCGATCCAGGGAACGGGTCCGGGCGGCCGGATCGTCCGTGCAGACGTCGAAGCCGCCATCGTAGCGCTCGAAACGGCCCGCACGCCCACGGCTCCTTCCACAGCCGCACCGGCCGCTCCAACCCGTCCTGGGCCCATTCAGGTGCCTGCAGAACCTGTGCAGAAGACGGCCGCGGTTGCAGGCAGCTATACGGAGATCCCGCACACCGGAATGCGGCGCGCCATCGCCCGGCGGCTCACCGAGTCCAAGTCGACGGTGCCCCATTTCTATCTCACGGCGGAATGCAGGGTCGACGCCCTGCTCGCACTGCGGAAGCAGCTCAACGATTTTTCGCCGGTGAAGATCTCGGTCAATGACCTCGTCGTCAAGGCCGTCGCGGCCGCGTACGTCGAGGTCCCCGAGGCCAACGTCACCTGGACCGATACTCACCTGCGGCACTGGGACAACGTCGACATCTCCGTCGCCGTCGCGACGGAAACGGGGCTCCTCACCCCGGTCGTGCGTGAGGCCGACCGGCTCAGCCTGAGCGGTGTGAGCACCCGCATCTCGGAGCTGGCTGGGAGGGCCCGTGAGGGCCGGATCCGCCAGGACGAGCTCGAGGGCGGCACCGTCTCGGTGACCAATCTCGGGATGTTCGGGACTCTGGAGTTCGCCGCGATCCTCAACCCGCCCCAGTCGGCGATCCTGGCCGTCGGAGCGGCGAAGCCCGCACCAGTGGTGATCGACGGCGCGCTCCAAGTGGCGACGACCATGCGGTGCACCCTCTCGGTGGACCACCGGGCGGTGGACGGTGCGCTTGCTGCACGGTGGCTCGCTGCCTTCACCTCCCGCATCGAGAACCCCCTTTCGATCTTGGCCTGAGCTGCACGGCAGAGGGCCCGGTTGCCACAGGCTTCCGGGTCCTCTGCTGCCAGTGCGACTTTCGGTGGACCAAGGCGGCCTTGCTCGGCGCCGCAGCGGACCACACGAAGGCGTTCCTCGCTCCTGGGGGCGGTGACGCGCAATCCCGAGAACCTGGCTCTGACGTGCGGCAAGGCCCGGAGTCCCCCCCCCGGTCTCCGGGCCCTGCCGTACCCAATCCTCGCGGGTCCGCTTACCCGGACCATGAAGTCAGTAGAGCACCTCGCCACCTGTCACTGCCGCAACGAAGACCTTCGGCTCGTGCAGCTCCGCCAGCCACAGGGCGGCGGCCCCGAGATCCGAGGGACGCCCAAGCCGCCCCGCCGGTATTTGAGACGAACGCTGGCTCAGCACATCCTCGTACGCGACTCCTTGACTCACTGCCATGCCCTCGAACGCCTGGCGGAGCAGGGGAGTCTCGGTAGCGCCCGGACACAGAATCCGTAGTCGAGGCCCTGAACCGTGTTCTCGGATGCCACGGGCCCAGCCCACGACTGCGAACTTGGAGGCCGAATAGGCCCCGTTATGTCCTTCCGCATACAGGCCAGCCTGACTGGAGATGGCGACAAAGACGCCCCTGCGAGCGGTGAGCAGCTCAGAGAGCGCGTCGTAGAGGCGGAGCATCGAGATCGTGTTGATCTTCATCACCCGGTCGGAATAGGCCCGGTCAACCTCCGACAAGTCCCGCGCCGCCGCAATCCCGTGCGCGCACACGACACCGTCGACGCCGTCATCCCTGCAGACGTCGCGAACACGGGCGAGGTGATCGACGTCGATGAGATCGCCTTCAAGGTCAACCTGCTGGGCGTCGGTGGAACGAAGATCGTGGCGCAGCACCTCGTGGCCGGCATTTTCGAGTTCCTTCGAAATGGCCGATCCGATCCCGCCGCCTGCTCCCGTCACCAAGAAGCGCATGTCAGCCCCTCCTCACGTCATAGGTGGCGCCCCATGAGAAGCCGCCGCCGTCGCTGGCCAGATACGCGAAGGTTGTCTCACGCGCCTGATGCTGGTCGGCTGTTGAAACCATCAGGTTGCATGCGCCAGCTTCGGGCCCTCCCTCCAGTGTGTGTGCCTGGACAAGGCCGCGGGCAGCTTCAACGAAGGCGCAGGCTCCCGGAAGCGCCGCCGGATGGTCGTCTGCCAGGCGGACATCTACGACCGCCCGATCTCTGGTCTTCGAGCTGGCCACGAGGAACTCGACGATGGCATAGACCCCGTCTGTGAGGAGGGAGTCTCGTTCCCAGGGATCGCTCGAAGAAATCAGCTCGACCGTCAGGACCCTCAGCCCAGGCCGGTCCTCGTGCAAGGAGCAATTGAACGGGACCGTACTGGTGCTGCGTGGTACGGCATTCACTTCTTGCGCCATGAGAATGTCCCTCTGCTGAGTACGACGTCTGCGACTGTGGCCGCGACCAAGATGATGCCGGTGACGATGTCCTTGATCTCCGTGGCCAGCCCGAGCAGATCCATCCCGTTGCTGATGCTGCCGATAAGCAGCGCCCCCAGGAGCGCGGACCACACCGTTCCTTTGCCCCCGAACAGGCTGGTTCCCCCGATCACTGCCGCAGCGATGGCCTGCAGCAGCAGCGTGCCGCTGCCCGATTGGTTCGAGACTCCAAGCAGACGGGATGCCGCGAAGATCCCCCCCAGCGCGGCAAAGAACCCGGATAGAGCAAAGGCCCACAGAATGGTCTTTCCGACGGGTATTCCCGCCCGGCGGGCTGCTTCCCGGTTTCCGCCGACCGAGTACAGCCGTACACCAAACCGGGTCTGAGTTGTGATGTACGCGAAGAACCCGACGACGGCGACCAAGGCAGCGAAGATGACGGGAACACCGCGGTGGGCGTTAAGCGTCAGCACCAGAACAGCCGACAGCACGAGGACCGACAGGATCGGGAGCGCGGCCGTCCTGAAGAACTGCGTCGGAAGGCCTTGGGCCCGTCGTGCGCGATGCCTCGAGAGGTAGAACCAGCCCGAGACGAGCACGGCAACCAGCGCGGCCGCCCATCCGCCGAGTGCCGGCAGGTAGCTGCCGGCGATGAGGCCAAGCGGACTGTTGGCGATCGAGATCTGCCCGCTTCGGGGGAGGGCCAGGAGCAGCACGCCGCCCAGGGCGAGGGACCCGGCCAGGGTCACGATGAAGGACGGTGCGCCGTACAGCACGATGACGGCCTGCACGAGGGACCAGGCGACTCCCAGGCCTAGGCCGAGAGCCGCTGCAGCTACCGGATTCCAGCCGTTGTTGGTCGCGAGCCCTGACGTGACCGCAGCCGCTACACCGCTCAACGCTGCAACCGACAAGTCGATTTCGCCCAGGAGGAGGACGAAGACGAGGCCCAGAGCAATTGTCGCTGTCACCGCGGTCTGCAGTGTCAGGTTGGACAGGTTGACCGGAGCAAGGAAGCGGGGATTCTGGAGGGCGAAGAAGGCCCACACCAGAACGAGTACGACGAGAACCGGTCCCAACCTGAATTGACGGGCCCGACTCCAGAATCGTGTCCATGCTGATTCTCGATCATCGTGGCTGGCCGGTGCCGCGGCGACTTCTTGGGACAGCGTCATGCCACAATCCTTTCCGAGGCACCTGTGATCGCGTCGATCACGTCAGAAGTGGTGTAGTTCCCCCTGCGGAAAGTCGCCACCTTCCTTCCCAGGCGCATGACCTCGATGTAGTCCGCAAGGTACTGGACGTCCTGCATGTCATGGGAGATGACCATCACCGCATGTCCTTGGTCGCGCAGCCGCTCGAGCAGGTTCCGTACCTGTTCCTTCTGCGTCACACCCAGTGCCGCCGTAGGTTCGTCGAGCAGGACGATGTCCGGGTTCGTGAGCACGCTGCGGCAGATGGCGATCCCTTGGCGCTGACCGCCGCTCAGCTGGGAGATCGGAGCGGAGAGATCCTTGATCTTCACCCCGAGATTGGCCAGGGCGCGCATCGATGCCCGCTCCATCTCCTGCCATGAAAGCTGGAACATCGAGGACACCCGGCCCCCGAGCTCACGGCCAAGGAAGAGGTTCTGAACGGTGTCGAGGTTGTCGCAGAGTGCCAAGTCTTGGTAGACCGTCTGGATTCCTGCGCCCGTCGCCTCCTTCGGGCCGTGGAAGGTGACCTTTTCTCCATTGAGGAAGATGTCGCCTTCGTCGGGCTCGTAAATTCCAGAGATCACCTTGGTGAGGGTCGACTTGCCTGCGCCGTTGTCGCCGACGAGAGCTGTGATCTTTCCCCTGTAGAGGGCCAGATCCACCTCTGTCAGCGCGCGTACCCCCCCGAAGTGCTTTGAGATCCCTCTGAGCCTGAGGGCCGGTTCCCCGCTGTGGCCGGATGCCTCGGATGAAGTCATATGAATTCCTTTGGATGGAGAGCATGCAGCTTGAACCGGGGGACCCGCGAGTCACCGTTTCTGCTGCATGAGCCCGTCGGCTACTGGCAGAACGCGGCGCCGCTGAGGCCCTTGCAGATCTGCTCCTTCGTGTAGAGCTTGGCATCGACCACCGTCTGCATATTGCTGGCATCGATGCTCTGCACGTCCAAGTAGGCGGCCGGAACCTGCATCGACTTGTTGTCGTAGGTTCCGTTGATCAGCCCGGACGGCGCCTGCTGGTTGGTGAGGGCGGCAACCATGAGTTCGGCTGCAGCCTTGCCCTCCTTCGCGTAGTCCTTGAAAACCGTGTCCTTCTGCTTGCCCTGGAGGATGAACTGGAGCGCCGTGAGGTTGGCATCCTGTCCGCCGTAGACCGGTGTGGAGAGCTTCTGCCCTTCGACCGCGGCGATAGCGCCTTGAGCGGTGCCGTCATTGGAGGCGACGACGGCATCGAGCTGGTTCGAAGTCTTCGTCAGGCACTGCTCAGTGATCTGCTGGGCGTTCACCGGGTCCCAATTCGCTGCGTTGTCTTCACAGGCCACCTTGACCTTCCCGGAGGCAATCAGGGGCTGGAGGGCCTCGTCCTGCCCCTTTTGCACGCCGATGGTGTAGTTGTCACCCTTGTTCCCGTAGATGCGGGCGATAGTGATCACCCCGTTCTTCGCAGAGGGCAAGTGCGAGGCAAAGTACTTGCCCTGGGCCTCCCCGACCTTTACGGGGTCGAAGATGACTTGGTCCGCTGCCTTGCCGTTGAGCGCCTCGTGTTCGTAGCCGATCACCGGAACCTTGGCGTCGGCGGCCTTCTGAAGCACCGCGCCGGAAAGCGACGGGTCAGCTGCTGCCATCACGATTCCCAGCGTGGACTGGCTGATCGCGGTCTCAGCCTGCGTCAGCTGCCGCGACTGGTCGTTGTTCGCGTCCTGTATGTCGACCTTGACACCCGGGGCGAGGTCCTTCATAGCTGCGACGAACGCCGGCGCGTCATGCTCTGTGAACCGGACTGTCGTCGTATTCGGCAGGAGGAAGGTGACGGTCCCCGTCAGGTCCTTGGCGGACTTCGCGCCGCCGCTTGCAGCCTGATCGGCTCCGGTGGTGCACCCCGTAACCAGCAGGAGACCAGCAAGAGCCGAGCTCGTTGCTGCGAGTATCTTCTTCACGGACGCTCTCCTCGATGAGATCCTGTCGTCAAAATCTGCTTCCCCGGCCAGCAAGTTCGCAGATCAATGCGGTCATGTCGGGCATGCGGGGTTCTGGCTCACGGGCGATGAGGCGCCGCAGCGATTGGTCTGCGGGCCGTGCTGACACTGGCCCGCCTGCAAGTTGTTGTTCAGCTCGCTTGAACAGTGAAGCTATAGTGAACGAAGAATGATGTCAACGGCATTCTTGCCAAGTGACGCCTCCTCCTGAAACGCCTCTCCCTCGTCTTCCGGCGTTTGTTAGCCCACCCACCAGAAGTCGCCACGAATGCTCTGGGCAGCCGCCACAGGCGTCGAACAGGGGCGTGAGCCCCAGCTCAGATGCAAGGGCGCGAACTTGACCTGCCCGGAGCCTTCCGGTTCCGGAGCACCGCCTCAACTCACTGCCGGGCAGATGAGGATCTGCAGCAGACCTCCCGGCTGAACCTCCGTCGCGCCATCACGGTAGAAACGCCATTCCTGCCTCAGGAACAGCTTTCTGTCCCCGAGCGCGTCCCGGATCCAGATCACACCGAGCAGCGGAGCCACCTCGTCCACCAGCCCTGTGTAGTGGGCTGCTGTGTGAATCGAGGTCAGGGCCACACGCTCTCCACGCCGCAGGTGCCCAATGTCGACTGAGATGGAGCTGCCATAATCCACGATGTCTTCCCTTCCGGATGTTCGTGTGCCGCTCTCGGCTTCCGGGCCTCGCCCTCACCCTCGGCTGGGCGCGCCTGATCCCGACGATGGAGGTCGGGACTGGCGGCGTCACCATGTTCAGTAGAAATGAACCGCAGTTCCAGTGAACGATGAGCGTCAACCCGTGGTCAAGGTCCGCTCAGGACGAGCACCGCTGCGCCCAGGGCAGTGTGCATCGCGCCCGATGACCGACATCACGGGTGTCAGAGCGCTTCTCGGTGAGCATAAAAAACTTCCGGGAGGGTGGAGCGAACTCTCCAAGAGGGTGTTTAGTATTAGTCAACGACCAACGCTGGTCGGAATGCGTTCCAACAGATGGGAGAACCCATGCCGCGAAGCGGGGAAGGTTCGAGCAACGGGGTCCACGACGACATCGGCCCCCAGATCCGGGCGGCCCGGCTGGCCAGCGGCCGCAGCCTCCGCCAGTTGGCCACCGAGGTTGGGGTGTCTGCAAGCCTCCTGTCCCAGGTCGAAAACGGCAAAGTGCAGCCCTCTGTGGCAACGCTTTACGCGCTTGTCAGTGCGCTGGGTGCTTCGTTGGACAGCATGCTCGGCGTGGCCGGCAAGCCCCAGGCGGGCGGACCGGCCGTGATAGTCTCGTCCGCCGGTTCAATCAACGACAGCCATACATCCTCCGCCGCGAAGCACGTGGTCCAGCGCGCCGGGGAGAACCCGACCCTTGATATGGACAATGGGGTCCGCTGGGAGAGGCTTTCGGGCAGCAATGAGGGACTGGAGATCCTGCTGGTCACCTATCAGGCCGGCGCTTCAAGCTCGGTCGACGGCCGGCTCATGCGCCACAGCGGGCACGAGTTTGCTTACCTCATCGAGGGCAGGCTGACGGTCCAGGTGGGCTTCGACGTGTTCGAGGTGGAGGCGGGAGATTCATTCAACTTTGACAGCACCGAACCCCACATGTACGTCAATCAGGGGAAATCGGCAGCGAAGGGCATCTGGTACACAGCAGGGCGTCACAGCGAGCAGCCGGCGGCCCTTTTTCAGGGTTCTCTGTCGGGACCCTGGGTGTCAGATGAGTGGCAAGTCCCTCGGGGCGGGTGAGGTTGTGCCAGCACCCACGGGCACCCGCACAGGATAGCGGTGGGCGCCTGCGCCCTAACGAGCCGCTGCCCGGCTCCTGCGCAGACGGGAACTCAGTTCTCGCGCGATCGGTATGGACGCGGTGGCGGCGGGGGAGGGGGCGTTGATGACATGGAGCATCCGCGGCGTCTCGAGTAGCACGAAGTCGTGGATGAGGGCACCCGTTCGTGAGACGGCCTGAGCGCGGATCCCCGCCGCATGCGGGATCAGGTCCTCCCTGCGAATGGAGGGCGCGAAACGCCTGCATTCCTTCAGGTATCCATGGCGGAGCAGGGAGTTCTTCATCTCCTTGAGCCCCACGCCGACGTTCCCTGCTGCCATGGCCCAGAATCCCGGGAAGCCGAAGCACTCGGCCATATCCCTCGTCGAGATCGAGAACTTCGGATAGCCCTCCCGTGACAGGCCCAGAACGGCGTTCGGCCCTACTGTGACCTCCCCGTCGAGCGTCGGTGTGAGATGGACGCCGAGGAAAGGCAGCGAAGGATCTGGAATCGGATATATGAGGTGGTGTACCAGGTCCTTGCGGCTCTCAGAGAGCCGGTAGTACTCACCGCGGAAAGGCACAATGCGGGCATCCGTGGAAAGGCCGGCCATGCGGGCCAAGCGGTCCGACTGGAGGCCGCCGCACACCACGAGCTGCCCGCAGCTGATGCGTCGTCCGTCGACCGTGGTAAGGGAGACCGAGAAGACGCCCTCCTCGATCGCGTTGACTTGTGTCCCGAGCAAGATCTCGCCCCCGAGATGTGCGACGATGGCGGACATCCGCGCACTCACCTGGCGGTAGTCGACGACCGACGTCGTCGGAACGAGAAGCGCCGCAATGCCCTCGACATTCGGTTCGAGGGAGCGGAGACCGTGTGAATCGAGACGCTGCACCCGCACGCCGTGTACGGCTGCGCGTTCTTCTAGCGTGTCCATGCGCGCAAGTTCCGGTGCGCTCGTCGCCACCAGAAGCTTTCCCAGCTCCTTAAAAGCCAAGCCGTTGTCCTGGCAGAACTCCTTCGTCAGGATCGCTCCCTGCTTGCTGAACCGCGCCTTGAGGCTTCCCGGCTGGTAGTAGATCCCGGAATGGATCACGCCGCTGTTGTGTCCCGTCTGATGAACGGCGACAGCCGATTCCTTCTCCATCAGGACTAGAGAGGCCCCTGGGTTCTCCTGCAGCAGCGTCATCGCTGTCGCAAGGCCGACAATTCCGGCACCGACCACACAAAAGTCGTACACCTTGACTCCCATCCGCGCCGCTGCCGCCGCTTCCCGGTTTGATGGACTCCCTTGACAGCGTGCACTGTACAGTTCAGCATCAGTGTACAGATGCTGTGGCCCGGAGCACTTCCCCCTACTCGATGAGGAGTGACATAGGCGTCCCGCACACCGGACATCGCCACGCCGGGCGCCTCCATCTATGCGACGTCCAGCGAGATCGCTGAGGTCGTTGCTGCGGCAGAACATCAGACACCTCACCCGGGTCGCGGTGAACAAGACGACGGGATCATGTCGGCCTGAGCCGGCTGCCCCCAGCGAGCGACCACAAGAAACCAGAAGAAGTTAGGAGTCAACCCTCATGGGAGAGACCAGTTCAGAACACGTGGCCCTAGTGACAGGCGCAGCAGGCGGCATCGGCCGAGCCGTGGCGGGGCGCTTTGCAGAGGGCGGAGCTTCTGTTGCCCTGGTGGATGTCACGGACCAGGTGCACCAGGTCGTGGAAGAGCTGCGGGAGCAGCACCCTGGCCTTGTGCTCCGCGGCTACATCGCTGACGTCACCGACTCGGACAGCGTCGGACAGCTCGCGGATGAGATCGAGCAAGACTTCGGGAGATTGGACTCACTGGCCCTGGTCGCGGGCGTCGTGCAGACCGCGGCGCCCATCGCCAAGCTTGACCGTTCGGAGTGGGACCGCGTCCTCGGCGTCAACCTCACCGGTCCCTATGAGATGGCACACGCGCTGACGCCCCTGCTGTCCCGGGACGGTGGCGGCAGCATCACCGTCGTCTCCTCATGGTGGGGCCGTTCCGGCCATGCATTCTTCGCCGCCTACTGCGCAGCGAAAGCCGGACTCATCGTGTTCGCGCAGGCCCTTGCAGATGAGCTCGCTCCGACCGTTCGCGTCAACACAGTCTGCCCCGGCAACATCAACACGCGCATGCACTTCTCCGCCCTCGAGGCTGAAGCGGCCGAACGGGGGATCACCTTCGAGGAGATGAAGGACATCGAGTGGGCGAAGATGCCCATGCTTCGCCCCGGAGAGCCCGAGGAGATCGCTGACGCAATCCACTTCCTCTCATCGCCAGCAGCTTCCTACATCACGGGCGCCTCGCTCGACGTGAACGGGGGCGTCGTCTTCCATTAAGGGGACGGCAGGCCGGCCGGGCCTTGGTGCTGCCGCAATGCGACCTCCAAGACCCGGCCGACACCCGACGACGCCGGGCTAATTCGCTGAGAGTCGACGGCCGAACGCCTTACATGTCAGGACGGAGCCGAGAACTACTTGGAATGCAGCGGCCAGAGACTCTACGACGGCTATGCGGGCAATGCGTGAACGTCCACCCAAAGGCATTGGCGCCCACCTCGCGCCTGGCATGCTGAGGATCAGCTTTGGCGGCAGAGTCGTGGACGGCTCGGCGAGGCAGTGGGAACCTCCAGGGACGAAGAAGTCCCTTCAGAACCGTCCACGAGGGCAATGGACCTACACCACGGTTGAACACCTCCCGAGGAGGGCATCGTGCATTTTCGGCGGTCGAATAGACGGCCAACCACGCGTTCCGGAAACGAGGGAGAGCCAATTTGGCCCCTCCGCGCGGTCCGGTTGGCCTTCGAGGCCTACAGTGAATTCGCTCAGGCCTACGTCCAGCTCGTTGAGCTTGAAGTTACCTCCTATGGCCAGCCTCGCAACCAGCAGAGGGGAAAGTGAACCGCTGACGTGGGCACCTCTCAGCCGGAAAGCGATGACGAATCATCCATGAGATCAGGTGGGGCCTACCTGACGTAATCTTAATTCTGGGCTCATATGCGTAATCAGAAGCCGCCGCGGACTCCAGCTGTCAGGCGCGGGGGATGGACGTCCTCGACGACTCATCGCTGAACTTCTATGTCGCCGCCGTCGACGGGATGCTACGCCTGCCCCACCACGCTCCGACCGTGGGGATCCTCGTCTGCGGGTCCAAGAACGACCAGACCGTCCGCTACGCCCTGGACGCCAGCGCTGCTCCGGTTGCCGTGGCCGCCTACATGTACGACGCCCTGCCTGCCGAGGAGAAAGCCTCTCTCCCATCGCCCGAGGCGATCACCGCAGCCCTAGAGCAGGGCACCGTGGGATCCGGCGAATAGTCCGGCTGCGGGGGAGGGGCCCCGGCCCGCTGAGTCCCGTTGAAAGGCAGGGGGTCCTTGAACATCACGATACGCGCCGCCTGCGAGAGCGCAGCGGTCGCATGACGGGAGATCCTGCGCAGGGGGAGGGTCAGCCTGTGACGATCTCCTCGCTGTCGAAGAGCCCGTCCTCTTCGTCCCAGGCCGTCTCCTCTGGGCCGAAGTCGAAGTCCTGTGACAGGTCGTGCCTGCTCGGTGCGGGTGTAGCGCTGCTGCGGTCGTCGTTGACCATGGCACTCCTCTGCTGGGTGCGCGGGCAGCTCCGCCCATGTGGCGGAGCCGTGCCGTTCACGACAGCACGGCCTCGGGCCCGGGGTCAATGGCTCCGCCTGCCGCTGCACAGGGCCAGCCACCCGCGCCGCACTGGCACTCCCGGCCCGGAGGGAGGGCCCCGTGGGAAGCCTCTGGCGGTAGACCGGTCTGCCTGCTAACGTCATGTGACAGCCGTCACGCTACGGCCCCGATCGGGGCACCAGCGCGACGTGCGTCCAAGGCGACTGTCGCCGACTGTCCAGAGCGGGCCAGAGCTCAACCGAAGCGGAGCTGGTCCTCCGGTGCGGTCGGCCGGCGCCTTCGGCAGCCGTTTGAGAGAAGGGGGAGATCAATGACGATCATCGCCGATTCCCGTCCTGCCGGCCGGGGTACGTCCGCAAAGGTGCGGCGTCACGACGGCCCCGAGCCCGGGGGCGGGGAGGACCGCGCTCCGTGCCCTGATGGGGGCCGGGCTGAGCGAGCAGACCGCGCGGGAACAGCTGGTGCGCCTCTCGGCCGGAGACATCCGGTCCGGCTGACCCGGGCGCCGGCGCCGGCAGCGTCACCTGTCCTTCGCCCAGCCTGGGCCCAGGGCGCGTTCGGGCGCCGCCCTCCGCCTCGGCAGCAGTGGGCCTTGCCGACCGGCGACCCGCTGCGCCTCCAGCCACGCGCCCAACCGCGCCTCGTAGGCCTCGTCGCCACAGGCGGCGGCCCCGGTTGCTGGGCCGCCCCGCCGGACCAGATATGCCACGGCTGCGGCACATCTTCAGGCCGACAGGGTGAGGGGGAATCGCGCCTCGGCGGACCCCGAGGCGGCAGACTCGCAGCGCCCGGGCCCTTTCAGACCCCTCCCCCGCCGGCTTTTCGAACTGGCCGATAATTGATCTTATGTCGACCAGTAGTCTGCGTATCTCATCTGATGAATCACGGAGCATCCTCCTCAGTGCTGGCGCGGACTGTCCTTCCACGCCCGGGATTGAGCGGATCCAAGCTAGATCTGAGCCCCTTAGTCCACGATCCCACCTCCGCCCCTCGGGGGCGCGTCTGGCTGGTGTTTCCCCTGAGAACCGGCCTCTGATGTGGGGATTTGCTGTGGTGTTGCATTTGATGAATCATTGATTCATTGGTTGAGCGGCGTCAGGAGCAGCTGTTGGGTGTGGACCGGTCGGGTCGGGTACTGGCCGCGGTGGAGTCGGTTCCGCTGCTGCATCCCGAGCAGCAGACCTTCGAGGAGATGCTGGACGGATGGCGCAACCAGCAGCTCTCGCGCAACCTCCAGTTCGACACGATCGCCCAGCGGATCCGCTACGTGCGCCGGTTCGTCGACCACAGCAATGAGTTCCCGTGGAACTGGGCCCCGGCCCACGTCGAGGAATACTTCGGCGACCTCCGCTCGATCAGGCACCTCGCGCACTCCTCGGTTCGGGCCCATCAGTCCGCCCTCCGAGCCTTCGCCTCCTACGTCGCGAACCCCGACTACGGCTGGGACCGGCGCTGCGAGCAGCTCTTCGGCACCCACCCCGCCCAGGTGTTCTTCGAGTGGAACACCGCTGCTCACGTGCAGGAGTTCGAGGGCCGTCCCGCCAAGCGCCCGTTCACGCGCCGGGAGCTGCAGAGGCTCTTCGACCACGCCGATGACGAGGTCGAGCGTGCCGCTGCCTCGGGCAAGAAGGGTTGGCGGGCGGCCTACCGCGACGCGGTGATGCTCAAGGCCGCCTACTCGTACGGGCTGCGGTTCAACGAGCTTCGGCACCTCCAGACGGTCGACTTCGCCACCAACCCGCACGCCCGCCGCTTCGGGAAGTTCGGCGTCTGCAAGGTCCGCTTCGGCAAGTCCCGCCGGGCCTCCCCTCCCAAGCCCCGCAGCGTGCTGACGGTCTTCGACTGGACGCCGGGGATCTTCGAGGACTGGCTCGCCAACGGCCGCGGCACGCTCGAGACGCCGGACCTGTTCCCCAGCGAACGTGGCGGGCTGATCAGCGAGTCGACCCTCCTGCGGCGGCTGCGCCGCTACATCGACGAGCTCGGGATCCCCGGCGAGGGGCTGGACCTGCATTCGCTGCGGCGCTCGTATGCTACCCATCTGCTGGAGGACGGATGGGATCCTAGGTTCGTGCAGTATCAGATGGGCCACGAGCACGCCTCCACCACCGGCATCTACCAGTTCGTCAGCGACGCCTTCCGCGCCCGCACCCTCCGCGCCGGGCTGGACCGCACCTTCGGGGAAGCCCTCGGGCAACCGGGAGGTGCCTGGTGAAGCGACAGGTCGAATACCGCTGGCGGCTCGCAGAGCTGATGGCCGCCCGCGGCCTCCACAACACCACCGACCTCATCCCGCTGCTCGCCGAGCGCGGGATCGTCCTCTCCCGCCCGCAGGTCTACCGGCTCGTGAACCAGAAGCCCGAACGCGTCGCACTCCAGCTCATCTCCGCGATCTGCGACATCTTCTCCTGCGGCCCCGAGGACCTCATCACCGTCACCGCGGCCGACGTGAAGGCCCGCAGGACGGCGACTGCCGGCTCCTCCCCCAACGTCGTCGACCTCAACCGCGCCGCCCGCCCACGCCGGGCGCGGATCATCGACGACAATGAGTGAACCCGCTGGCCTGAACCCCCGGAGCACCACGCGCGGCCGGCCGCGCACCACCGGCACCGATGTCTGTGCCCGCTGCGGCCGCAGCGCCGGCAAGACCCGCGCGAGATGGCCCGAGGGTAAGGTCTGCGGCCCCTGCTTCACCGTCGCGACCCGGACCCGCGGCGCCTGCCCCGACTGCGGCCAGGACCGCCTCCTCCCCGGCCCGCCCACCCTCGAGGGCGGACCCCGGTGCGGTGAATGCGCCGGCATCCCCCACGACTTCCACTGCACCCAGTGCGGGACCGAGGGCGAGTCCTACCGGCGCGGCATCTGCGCGCGCTGCGCCCTCCGCAACGACCTCACCGCCATGCTGCTCGCCGACCCCGCTGACCCGGCGGCGATGGCCCGGCTCGTCGACATCCTCTGCGGGGCCGAACGGCCGGAGAGCATCATCACCTGGAAGCGCTCGCCCAAAGTCCAGACCCTCCTGACCTCGCTCGCCTCAGGGACCACGCCCCTGACCCATGAAGGCCTCGACACCCGCATCGAGAAGGTCGGGCGCGCCGTCAACCACCTCCGTGCTCTCCTCGTCCACCACACTCTTCTCCCCTACCGGGACCCCTACCTGGCCAGCTTCGAGACCTGGATCGAGGACAAGCTCCGCCCCTTGGCGCCCGAGGTCGCCAGGCCCCTCGAGCACTTCGCCAAGTGGCACCACCTCAAGCGCATCCGGTCCACCGCCGCTCCAGAGGTCCCTGCCCGGGCGCCGGTCCAGTCCGCCAAGCAGGAGATCACCGAGACCGCCAAGTTCCTTCAGTGGCTCTGGGACACCCACCGGCGCACCGCCGCGACTTGCACCCAGCAGGATGTGGACGAATGGCGGGCCAACGGCCCCACCACCCGCAAGCAGATCCAGACCTTCTTCGGCTTCGCCCGCACGACCGGGCTCAACACGGTTGTCGACGTCGGCCGCTACACGGCCAGGACCCGCCCGACCCTCGCGCAGGACCAGCGCCTCGCATGGCTTCGGGAGCTCATCACCGGCACCAGCGAATCCCGTCCATACCGCGTCGCAGGCATCCTGCTCCTGCTCTATGCCCAGCCCCTCGTCCGCGTCGCAGCGCTGCGCACCGACGCGATCACCGTCGACTCCGCCACAGGCGAGACCGCCATCGCCTTCACCGACCGCGCCGTCCCTGTCCCGGCGCCCTTCGCCGAGCTGCTCCTCGAACACCTCGACGCCCGGCCGAACCTCCGAACTGGCACCTCCACGAGTCCATGGCTCTTCCCCGGCACCCTCGCTGGCCGCCACCTGCACCCGACCGGCATCATGGACAGGCTCCGCGCCCTCGGCATCCAGCTCAAGAGCGGCCGCAACAGGGCGCTGGACGAACTCGTCACCCAAATGCCACCGCCACTGGTCGCTGACGCCCTCGGCTACAGCTATCAGGCCGTCTTCCAACACGCTGAAGCTGCTGGAGATTCCTGGGCGCGTTACGCCAATCTCAAGCATGGCCCGCGGCAGTAGCGGTTGACCCCGGCACAATCGACTTGCTAGGACGATTGCTATGCCCGTTATCGCTGAGCCGCCTGCCGCTGAAGAGGGGACGATCTTGGCCAGCCTTCAAGAGGTCGGTTACGAGGTCGGTTCGCTTGCCGAACTCCGTCATTCGGGGGTGCGGTATCGAAAGGCGATTCCGATCTTGATCGCTGCGCTTGCTTCCGTCTCGGAGAAGAAGACCCTGATGGAGGTGGTGCGCGCGTTGAGCGTTCCGTGGGCAGGACCGACTGCCACTAGCGCGCTGATCGATTTGTTCAGCCGGGTGCACGACCCCAATGGTCTTGGCCTTCGCTGGGCAGTTGGCAACGCGCTCGACGTGGCCTGGAGCGACGATTACTTCGACGAGCTGGTCGGGCTGGCCAGGGATCGTTCCTACGGTCGTGCTCGGGAGATGCTCGTTATCGGGCTGGGCCGATCGAAGCGTCCCGAAGCGCCTGAGGTGTTAATCGAGCTTCTCGACGATCCGGACGTGAATGGTCATGCTGTGAAGGCGCTCCGGAAAGTGAAGACGCCCCTTGCCCGCGCCAAGCTGGAGCGAATGCTTGGTGACGAGCGAGCATGGGTGCGAAAGGAAGCGCAGCGAGCGTTGGCAGGCTTGGGCTAGCCTTCTGGCGCACCCGCCCGTATCCCAAAGGTCTGTCCTGCGCTATGTGCCGGTGGACAGGCGGGTGCCGGTACGAACACGACCGTTCCCCAGAAGCAAAGGTGCCAGTAGTACTGCGTATCTCCCGAGTCAGCCAGAGAGAACTGGTCCCGGTACGTGGATCTCCGGGTTAGAGGCAAATAGCGCTTCACCCCGGGCCGAATCGTCGAATCATGGTGCGAGTCTCCTCGAATCGAGCCACTCGGCGTCATTCCAGAGGACCGGGGTCGCTCCAACAGGGTCGAAAGTCGTCCGAGGATCATCGCTCTGGACTAGGCACATCATCCTGCTCCCATACAGAGAAGCTTCCCGAGACCTCAAGGCGACGATGTCGAGAAGCGCCTGGGCCTCCCGCGGGCAGGTTGAAGCGAAAACGTCATACCCGATGAGCACGAGGACTAGGCCCGCAGCGCTTGCGTCCCACCCGTACTCGTGAGCTATGACATCACTGAGACAGTCGTTCAGCGCGTCGAGGTTGCGCCCGTAGTAGCTCGGGAAGGCAAGCGCCTCAGAGATCGAGCTGTGCATGCCTGCCTCATCGGACCACAACGACGCTTCGAGCTCCGTGACCTGATAGCCCTGTTCGCCAAGCCAAGCAGTCGTTTCGTCGAGCACACGCCGCCGATGAAACATGGTGACCGACGTGTTCATCAGCAGACGGAAGCCAAGATCCTGCCCGAGATCTGCCTCAGGGTCGAAAGCGTTCACGCAGAGATCCTACGGGGCAACCTCCTCGGCAGGGCATCGGTCTGGAACGGCGGCTTCTGATGAATACGAGGGAACCTGATACGCAGAGGTGCCAGTATGCCCGGACGGCACTTGACACAGTCTGTTCCTGCCACCCTGCGTTTGCCTCGCAGGGGTGCGTGCGGAGTTTCGATTGAAGTGATCAAATCTTTGGCTTGCGAGAACTGAGTGCGGGCCTGAACTTCAGGCGCTAAGACTGCCCCCAGGCGACGGCGCCGTCCGCCCTACTCCGCCCCGGCGAGCCGCCGCCCGATCAGGCAGTCCGCGAACCCGTCCAGGAGGTCGCGCGGCGAGGCGAACACCTCGGCCGCCCCGGCCTCCTCGAGTTCGGCCGCGCTGTAGCCGCCGCACGAGAGCCCGATGGTCGGGATGCCCAGCGCAGCCGAGGCCTGGACGTCCCAGACGGCGTCGCCCACGAACACGACCTCGGACGCCTCCAGGCCCACGGCCCTGAGCGCGGCCTCGAGGATGTCCGG
The DNA here is from genome assembly GCF_054782415.1 of Sinomonas soli. NCBI lineage: Bacteria > Bacillati > Actinomycetota > Actinomycetes > Micrococcales > Micrococcaceae > Sinomonas > Sinomonas soli. The sequence continues at coordinate 257,686 of NZ_BAAGSN010000015.1, forward strand.
TGCGGGCTTGGGCTCGTCGGCATCGGCCGAGCTGGTCGCCGCATCCACGGAACCCTCGGCGTCCACCACCGAGCGCAGCACGGAGAGGTCCTGCTCGCGGGCCGAGGACGCCAGGACCACGGACAGGCCGGCCTCCTTGCAGCGGCCCAGCAGTTCGCGGGCGCCGTCGAACGGCCGCAGGTGGGGCCAGAACGTGGAGAACACCGCCGCATGGGTGTCCATGATCTCGCTGTCCTGGGACGCGTCCCGGTCGGCCCCGAGCAGGCGCTCCACGATCTTCTGCCCGCCCATCCCCACGAGGCGGTGGATCTCGTTCATCCGCACGTCGTGCCCGAAGCGGCGGAACCCGTGCCACCAGGCGAGGGTATGGAAGTAGGTCGAGTCCACGAGGGTGCCGTCCACATCGAAGAGGACGCCGCGAAGCGAGGTAGCCATGGCCCCTCCCTACCCCCGGCGGCCCTCGGCCAATCTCGCTAGGCTCGACGCCATGGGCTGGCACATCGGCACCTCCGGCTGGAGCTACGACCACTGGGAGCATGCCCTCTATCCGCCGGGCACCCGCCCGTGGGACCGCCTCGGCATCTACTCGGGAGCGTTCTCCACCGTGGAGCTCAACGCGAGCTTCTACCGCTGGCCGCGCCCGACGGCGTTCGCCAGCTGGCGCCGTCGGCTCCCCGAAGGCTTCCTCCTCTCGGTGAAGGCCCCGCGTGGGCTGACCCACGCGAAGCGCCTCTACGCCCCCGAGGCCTGGGCGGGGCGCATCGCGGGGTCCTGGCACGAGCTGGGGCCTCGCCGGGCGGTCCTCCTCGTCCAGCTCTCGCCCCACCACGCGCGGGACGACGCGCGGCTGGACTGGTTCCTCGGCACCCTCCCGCCCTGGATGCGCACGGCGGTCGAGTTCCGCCACCCCAGCTGGCACGACCCGGCCGTCTTCGACATCCTCCGCCGGCACGGGGCCGCGTACTGCGTCATGAGCGGCGCCGGGCTGCCGTGCATCCTCGAGGCGACGGCCCAGCACGTCTACGTGCGCCTGCACGGCCCCGACCACGAGCACCTCTACGCGGGCTCGTACTCGGATGCGGACCTGGCCTGGTGGGCCGGCCGCATCCGGGAGTGGGACGCCGCAGGCCACGAGGTCTTCGCCTACTTCAACAACGACGGCGGCGGGAACGCCGTGCGCAACGCCTTCACGCTGCGTTCGCTGCTGGGCTGAACCCTGCCCGCAGACATCGGTCCAATCCGCCTCCGCACCCGCTCCGAACTAGAGGTGCACGCCACCTTCGACGGCATGCCAACCTCGAACAGGAGTGAAGCCATGAAGACCACCCATCGCACCCCCGCCGTTGTGGGCCTCGCCGCGCTCGCCGCAGTCTCCGCGCTCAGCCTCTCCGCCTGCGGCGGGTCGACGACGGCGGCCGGCGGCTCGTCGTCGTCCGCACCGGCCAGCGCCGCGGCGGGCATGACGACGCCGAGCGCGAGCAGCGGGATGAGCAGCCCGATGGCCTCGGGCAGCATGAGCGCCGATCCGGCCGCGAACCTCGTGGGCGCCGGCTGCGCCGACTACGCGAAGGCCAACCCCTCCGGACCGGGGTCGGTCCAGGGAATGAGCGCCGACCCTGTCGCCGTCGCCGCATCCAACAACCCGCTCCTGACCACCCTCACCTCGGCGGTCTCGGGCAAGCTCAACCCCAAGGTCAACCTCGTGGACACCCTCGACTCGGGCCAGTTCACGGTGTTCGCCCCGGTGGACAGCGCGTTCGCGAAGATCGATCCGGCCACGATCAACTCGCTCAAGACCGACGACGCGACGCTCAAGAAGATCCTCACCTACCACGTGGTCCCGGGCCAGATCGAGCCGGACTCGATCGCCGGCACGCACAAGACGGTCGAGGGTCAGGACGTCACCGTCACCGGCTCGGGCAACAGCCTCAAGGTCAACGGCGCCACCGTGGTCTGCGGCGGAGTGCACACCGCGAACGCCACGGTGTACCTCGTCGACTCCGTGCTGATGCCCCCGGCGAAGTAGCCGCACAGGGAAGCAGCAGGCAGGAAACAGCAGGACGCCAGATCAGCCACCGACGGCGGGCCGGGCAAGATGGTCGCCCGGCCCGCCGTCGGCGCGCAGCAGGGAGCCGGGAGGGGTGAGAAAGGGCATGGCTCTTCGTGAGACAGTGGTCTACATGCCGGACCACCACGGCGGGACGCCCGCCCCGGACCTCGACGAACTCATGGACCGCGTGGCGCGCGGCGACCAGGCGGCCTTCGGCCGGCTGTACGACGCGCTCGCGCCGCTCGTCCACGGCCTCGTGCTGCGCGTGGTCCGCGATCCGGCGCAGGCCGAGGAGGTCACCCAGGAGGTGTTCCTCGAGGTCTGGCAGCAGGCCAAGAGGTTCGACGCCGACCGCGGCCGCGCCCGGGCCTGGATCACGGTCATGGCGCACCGCCGTGCCGTGGACCGCGTCCGGGCGGCGCAGGCTGCTGCCGACCGCGACCTGCGCCAGGGCATCAAGGAGTTCCAGGAGAGCTACGACGACGTCGAGCACCGCGTCGAGGTGGCGCTCGAGAGCGACCGGGTCAACCGGGCCCTCGAGTCCCTGACCGAGGTGCAGAAGCAGGCGATCCGGCTCGCCTACTACGGCGGCTACACCTACGGCGAAGTCGCCACCGCCCTGGGGCTTCCCCTGGGCACCGTGAAGACCAGAATCCGCGACGGGATGATCCGTCTGAGGGACGTGTTGGGAGTGAGCCATGGATGATCAGCTGCACCTGCTGACCGGTGCCTACGCCCTCAACGCGCTCGACGACGACGAGCGCCGCCGCTTCGAGCACACCCTCGGCTTCGGGGACGAGACGGCGGAGGAGGCGCGCGAGCTCGCCGAGACCGCCGCCCTGCTCGCCGCGGGCACGACCCCGGTTGCGCCGCCGCCGGACCTCAAGGCCCGCCTCATGGCCCAGATCGCGGTCACGCCGCAGTTCGACGCCGTCGAGGAGTCCCGTCCCACGGCCCCCGCTGAGGGGTCACGTCCCAGTGTTGAGGGGTCACATCCCTACGTTGAGGGGTCACGTCCCAGCGTTGAGGGGTCCCATCCCTACAGCCCGGCGCCCCCCGCCGGGGCGACGGTGGCCGACCTCGGTGAGCACCGTCGTCGTGCCTC
>NZ_BAAGSN010000015.1:260920-374441 GCF_054782415.1 Sinomonas soli
TCCATGCGCAGCAGCAGCGCGACGACGCCCTCCGCCAACTCGCGCTCGCAGCCGACGCCCCGGGCGCGGTAATGGGCCGGATCCTCGCCGCCCCGGACGCCAAAGTCCAGGAGGTCAGGGTGCCCGGCGGCGGGACCCTGGTCCTCGCCCACTCGCGCCAGGACGCGGTGGCCGGCGTGGTGACGCTGGGCCTGCCTCAGCCGTCACAGGGGCACGTCTACGAGCTGTGGCTTGGGGACTCGTCCGGCAGCATGAAGCCGGCGGGCCTCGTGCAGGGCACCGGGACCACGTGGAACGAACTGGCAGGCGGAATCGGGTCCGCCACGGTGCTCGGCGTGACGGTCGAGCCGGCGGGCGGCTCGAAGCAGCCCACCACCGCGCCGATCGTCGTCCAGCAGTTCTCCTAGCCCCGGCCGCCCCCTTCTGGAGGGCCCGCGCAGATTGGTCCAATCCGTCTGCGCGGGCCCTCCGAACTATAGGTGCGGGAACACCGCACCGGCGCGTCAGACGGCACGCCGGGGACCTTCACAAGGAGACATCATGTCCACCTCAGTCGTCTCGAACCGCCGTACCGCAGTCCAGGTCGCCGCGACCGTCGTCGGCGCCGTCTTCCTCCTCGTCGGAGTGCTCGGCTTCATCCCGGGCATTACCTCCGGCCCCGGCCTCGCCTTCGCGGGCCAGCATTCGGAGGCGTACCTGCTCGGCCTGTTCCAGGTCTCGGTGCTGCACAACGTGGTCCACCTGCTCTTCGGCATCGCGGGCCTCGCGCTCGGCCGTTCCGCGGCCGGCTCGAAGGGCTTCCTCGTCTGGGGCGGCGCGATCTACCTCATCCTCTTCGTCTACGGCCTGGTGTTCGGCGGGGAGTCCGCCGGCAACTTCGTCCCGCTCAACGCCGCGGACAACGGGCTGCACCTCCTGCTCGGCGTGGGCATGCTCGTGATCGGCCTGATCCTCGGACGCACGCTTGCTCCGTCCCGCCAGGCCGCGGCCGGCCGCCGCTGACGCGGGCCGCCACGACCGTGGCGAGCCATCAGGGCCCCAGCCGCCCGCCCCTCCATCTGAAGGTCACCTCCTGAAGGTCATTGTCCTGACTTTGACCTCCTTGGGGTGACCTTCAGGACGTGACTCGCCCTGGGGCGCCCCCTGCTCACCGGCCTGCTGGTCGGGCGGGGCCGCACAACGGCCTTCGAGATCACGGCCGTCGATGCCTACGACGACGAGACCGCCTTGTGAGTAGCGGGCACCCCATGCGAACGGAGAGACATGACCGAGTCCGGGCAGCATCCGGCTCACGCGTGCTGGACGCATTGAGGAGGCCTCCGCCGCTGTGGCGGCGGAGGCCTCCTCAATGGTGGGTTCGGTTACCCGGGGGCTTTATCTGCGACTCGAAGTGACCGTGGAGTCCCGGTGTCAGTGGGAGAAGTTCTCTGAGATTTCGGCGAGGGTTCGCCCCTTCGTCTCAGGGGCGAGCCATTGCGAGAGGACTGCGCCGAGTAATGCGACGGCGGCGGCTGCGACCATGCTTGGGCCCATGCCGATGTTGCTGATCGCCCAGGGCAATGCGAAGGTGCCGAGTGCGGCTCCGATGCGGCTGAAGGCCGCGGCGAAGCCCATGCCGATCCCGCGCAGGTGGCCGGGGAAGACCTCGGCCGGATAGACCTGGGTCAGCGTGGTGTAGCCGGCATTGAAGTAGGAGAAGGCGAGGAACAGGACAAGCACGAGGATTGCCGGTGCGTTCCCCCACACTCCGATGATCAGCAGGATGCCTGCGCAGAGCCACTGCCCGGGCACGGTGAGGATTCGGCGGCCGAGCTTGTCAATCAGAAGCACAGTGGTGACAACGCCCGCGGTCGCAAGTGCGGACAGGCCGACTCCACCGGCCCAGCCGCCGCCGAAGCCGAAATGGGTGAGCACGTCGTCGGCGAAGGTCGCGATCGCGAAGTACGGAGTGACCGCGCAGAACCAGAAACCTGAGGTGAAGAGGGTGGCGCGCCAGTGCTGCCTCGAGAACAGCATTCCGACGGAGGCGCTCTTGATCTTTGTCCTGCCCTGCGCGGCCTGGGCCTCTTGGATCCTCCTCAGATCGATCTCTTCGGTGATGCTGTGGTGCATCTGGGGCGATTCGACGTATCTGCGTGCGATCGCGAGCGCTTCCTCGCGCCGTCCCTTTGTGATGAGCCAGCTCGGCGATTCGGGGAGGCCGAAGCGGGCGAGGAACAGGACCAGGGCGAGGATCGTACTCGTGCCGATGACGAGGCGCCAGGGGGTTCCGGCGTCGTGCAGGAGGGTGCCGATGATGAATGCCATCATGAAGCCGACGTACCAGGCGATCAGAGTCAGCCCGAGCAAGCGCCCGCGGAGCTTTGGAGGGGAGAACTCTGACAGCAGGGGTCCACCGATCGAGTACTCGCCGCCGATCGCGACGCCCATCAAGAACCGGATGACGGCCAGCTGGACCACGGCCCCGTCTCCGGAGGCTACAAAGAACTGGGCCGCTGAGGCGAGCAGGAACAGGCCCATGTCCACGAGGAACATGGGCTTGCGCCCGAACTTGTCAGTGGCCCAGCCAGCCAGCGGCGCGCCGACGAAGATACCTGCCAGCGGGCCTGCAGCGATCATCCCCAGGGACAGCGAGTCGAGCTGGAGATCTGACCGCATGGGTCCGGTGACGGGGCCGATGATTCCGAGGATGTAACCGTCGAGGAACATCCCGCCGATGAACACAGCGACAAGCCGCACCATGAAGCGGCGTTTGAACGTGGAGCTGGTCTCTTTTGAAATGGAGGCGTCGGCGGAGGCCGCCGTCCTGCTCGAATTGATCACTGAGATTCGTTCCCTTCTGGCTTCAGCGCAAAGCGCTGCCGGCACCCGAGCGCCGTTTCCTGGACGCATGGACAGCCGCAGCAGCCCTGAGCGACCGGCGGACGAGGCCGACTGGCTCGCTGCCAGCCGATATGGCCGGGCAGGACCCGGGAGATGACGTCGGCGTCGTCCCCAGGTTCCGGTGCTCCGCACTGCTTTGATCGACGGTGCTGCCACCTTTGATGGTCATAGACAGTTTCCTTTAGTGATTGGAGCTGCCGCATGGACGCTGACAACGCTGTGCGGTCCATGCGCGAGACGGGGCTCCCCTTTGATCGGGCGGAGTCCCGGGAGGGGGCACATCCGAGCAAGCTTCGTTCCGCCATGATCAACAACGTTCGCTCTGTGCAACAGATCGTGCGCTAGCTCACACTCGATGTCAAGGGTGTCGCTTGTGAAAGACGGAGTATGTACGCGTTCTTGCTTCTAGTTCCGGGGCATGCCGAAGCCCCACGTCAGGTGAAGCTCGGAATCGACGACGTCGAACGCCTGCCCGCCGTCCGGCCACCATGCCGATGGGAGGGCCCCGTCTTCCGAAAGCGGTGCTTCGATGGGGAATGCCTCCCCAGGTCTAAGTCCCACCGAAGCACCTTTCACGGAAGACGGGACGCCCGCTGCGAACGCTGAGCCCTAGAACATCGGCTCCTGGAACGCAGGCCTGCAGCGGCAGGTGGCTATGGCAGCTTGCCGATGGTCCCGGTGCCGACCGACCCGGCGTCGGACGGCGCCGCCCCGTTCGCGTGCTGTTCCGTCATGCTCAGCCGCGCAGCCGGGACATGGTGGGGTCGTACAGGGGATCCTGGGCCACTGTGGCCACGATGCGGCGGCCGAAGTACTCGATCTCCACCGAATCGCCGACTGAAACTTCGGCGGGCAGGTAGGAGTAGGCAATGGGCTTGCGGACGGAGTAGCCGTAGGCGGCGCTGGTGACGTAACCCACCGCCTGGCCCTTGTAGAACACCGGTTCCTTGCCCAGCACGAGGCTGCGGCCGTCGTCGACAGTGAGGCAGCGCAGGCGCCGCGCGGAGTTCTCCTCGGTGCGGCCCTCCAAGGCTGCTTTGCCCACGAAGTCGGCCTTGGCCATCTTCACTGCGAAACCGAGGCCAGCCTCGAAGGGGTCGTGCTCGGTGGTCATGTCGGAGCCCCAGGAACGGTAGCCCTTCTCCAGGCGGAGCGAGCTGAAAGCTGCGCGGCCTGCAGCGATGATGCCGAAGGGCTGGCCGGCCTTCCACAGCGCATCCCAGAGACGCTGGCCGTTGTCGGCGCTGGTGTACAGCTCCCAGCCCAGTTCACCGACGTAGGACAGGCGCATGGCTGTGACCGGGATGCCGCCGATGACAGCCCTCTTGGACCGGAAGTACTTCAGGCCGTCGTTGGAGAAGTCGTCGCTGCTGACCGCGCCGACCACCTCCCGGGCGAGCGGACCCCAGAGGCCGATGCAGCAGGTGCCGCCGGTGGTATCGCGCACCTGGACCCAGTCCCCGGCGCTGCCGCTTTCGGTCTGGTGGCGGGCTGCCCGCTCGAAGTAGGCGGTGTCGATGTTGCCGTTGGCGCCGAGCTGGAAGGTCTGCTCATCCAGACGGGCCACGGTGATGTCGCTTCGGACGCCGCCCTGGTCATCCAGCAGGAGCGTGTAGGTGACGGCTCCGGGCTTCTTGTTCAGGTCCCCCGTAGTCAGTTCCTGCAGCAGCTTCAGTGCGCCGGGTCCGGAGATCTCCAGGCGCTTGAGCGGGGTCATGTCGTACATGGCGACGGCAGTTCGCGTCTTCCATGCCTCGGCCGCGGCAATGGGGGAGCTGAACATGCCGGACCAAGAATCGCGAGCCGGCGGCTGCCAGTCCGCGGGCAGTTCCTTGAGCAGTTCGGCATTGGCCTCGAACCAGTAGGGCCGCTCCCAGCCGCCGCCTTCGAGGAAGAAGCCGCCCAGCTGCTGGTGGCGGGCGTGGAAGGGGCTGACGCGCAGGTTGCGCGGGGAAAGCTTGGGCTGCAGCGGGTGCAGGACGTCGTAGATTTCCACGAAGTTCTGCTGCGAGGTTTCGCTGACGTACTCGGGGGTCAGCTGCACTTCCTCGAAGCGGTGGATGTCGCAGTCGCCCAGGTCGATGGAGGACTTGCCGTCCACCAGCAGTTCGGCCACGGCCCGGGCGATACCGGCGGAGTGGGTGACCCAGACCGCCTCGGCCACGAAGAAGCCGTCCAATTCCTTGGACTCGCCCACCAGCGAGCCGCCGTCGGGGGTGAAGGAGAAGATGCCGTTGAAGCCGTCCTCGATCTCGCTCTCGCACAGGGCGGGCAGGATCTGCTTGGTGGCTTCCCAGGCCGGGAGGAAGTCCTCGAGGGTGAAGTCCAGACGGGAGGGCATGTTGTGTTCGCTGATTTCGGTCGGGTTGAAGCTGCCGAGCTCGTCCAGGTCCACGGGCATGGGTTTGTGGGCGTAGGAGCCGATGCCGTAGCGGTCGCCGTGTTCGCGGTAGTAGAGGTCCTGGTCTTGGTGGCGGAGGATGGGCAGCCGCGCGCCGTTGGGCAGCTCGTTCTTGCCCTGCTGTGCCGGAACCGGGGTGGTCTTGACGTACTGGTGGGCCAGGGGCAGCAGCGGCACCGACATGCCGATCAGCTCGCCGACCTTTGCGCCCCAGAAGCCGGCGCAGGAGACGACGATGTCAGCCGGGATCACGCCGTCGGGCGTCCGGACACCGGTGACGCGGCGGCCGGACTGCTCGATGCCAGTCACTTCGGTGTTGCCGACGTACTTTACGCCGGCCGCCTCGGTGCGCTTGATCAGCAGTTGGACCGCGCGGGCGGCGCTGGCCAGGCCGTCGCTGGGAACGTGGAGGCCGCCGAGGATCGCGTCCTCATTGATCAGGGGGTAGAGCTCCTTGCATTCAGCGGGGGAGAGGATGGAGCCCTCAATGCCCCATGAGGAGGCGTAGCCAAGCTTGCGCTTCAGGTCCGCGAGGCGGGTTTCGGTGGTGGCGACTTCCAGCCCTCCCACCTGGTTGAAGCAGCTGACGCCGTCCTCGGTGAGGGACAGGAGTTTCTGCACGGTGTACTTGGCGAACAGTGCCATGGACTTGGAGGGGTTGGTCTGGAAGACCAGGCCGGGGGCGTGGGACGTTGAACCGCCCGGCATGTTGAGGGGGCCTTGGTCCAGGACCGTGATGTTGGTCCACCCCTTCGTGACGAGTTCGTCCGCGAGGTTGGTGCCGACGATGCCGGCTCCGATGATGACAATGCGGGGCGTCGATTCCATAAGGTTCTCCTGCTGCTCTACGAATTAATGGGCGTGCCGGCGGTGCCCGCTACCGGAACACCACGGTGCTGGTCTCGTCCAGCAGGACGCGGTGCTGGCAGTGCCAGCGGACGGCGCGGGACAGGGCGAGTGCCTCGGCGTCCTGCCCGACGGTGGACAGGGCGGAGGGGCCGTAGCTGTGGTCTACCCGGATGACTTCCTGCTCAATGATCGGCCCCTCGTCCAGGTCGGCGGTGACGTAGTGCGCGGTGGCACCGATGAGCTTCACGCCGCGTGCGTGGGCCTGGTGGTAGGGCTTGGCACCCTTGAAGCCGGGGAGGAAGGAGTGGTGGATGTTGATCGCACGGCCTTCCAGCGAACGGCAGAGATCGTTTGAGAGCACCTGCATGTATCGGGCAAGGACAACCAGATCGACGTCGTATTCATCCACGAGCTCCAGAAGGCGGCGTTCGGCGTCAGCCTTGGTGTCCGGGGTGACCGGGATGTGGATGAATGGCAGGCCCGCAGCCTCGGCCATGGCACGGTGGGTCTCGTGGTTGGAGACCACGAGGACCAGCTCGCCGCCCAGGCTGCCGCCGCGCCAGCGGAAGATGAGGTCGTTGAGGCAGTGTCCGAACTTGGAGACCATGACCAGGACACGCTGCTGGGTCTGGTCGTGGAAGCTGAACTTCATGTCGAACCGCCGCGCGATGCCGCCGAACTCTTCTTCGAGCATGGCGGGGGTGTAGCTGGGGGATCCGGAGAAGGCGGTGCGCAGATGCAGCGTCTCGCGCAGGCTGTCGTCGAACTGCTGGTGTTCGTCGATGTTGAAGCCGCGCTCGAAGAGGAACGTGGTCACTGCCTGCACGATTCCGGCCTGCTCCCGGCACGACAGGGTCAGCACGAACTTCTGGGCGTGCTCGTCCTTGAGCTCCGGCCGGACAGCCGTGGCAGGTGCTGTTTCCATGAGGGGCATGTCCCTCCTCCTTCTAGACATATTCAAAGTCGAAGACTGATATATCAGATTGATGGCCAGCCATACTCGTCCGCAGGCAAGGCCTCCCTCAGGCCTTCTGCGTGCGGGGCGGAGGCACCGCTCCAGGGGAGCGTCTAGGCGTCGATGACCATGTCGGTGTGCGCTGTGGAACAGCAGGGGAGGAATTTGCCTGCGTCGATCTCCCGTTTGCGGATCCCGCCTTGGTGGTTCATCTCGACCTCCCCGGAAAGCTTGACGACCTTGCAGGAGCCGCACATGCCCTCCTTGCAGTTGGCGCCGATCCTGACGCCCGCCCGCTGCGCCACCTCGAGGATGTGCTGGTCGGGATCGATCCGCACATTGATGCCGGTGCGCATGAAGGACAGGGTGAGACTTCCCGTTCCGACCGTGTCGAAGCTCGAGGCATCGGGGGTTCCCGCCTCGGGCTCCGCGTCCGAACTGCCTTCGGGGGTTCGCCCGTCCGGGTCGGCGGTCTCGAGCGGCAGCCCCGTGGCCGGCAGGGTTCCATCCTCGTCGTAACCGGGCTCATAGAGCCCGAACGGGCTGGGCTGGCTTTCGTAGTAGTCCTCAGCGGAAGTGGCGATCTCCTCCGCGATCTCCTCCGCGATGTCCGCCGCGAGGGCGAGCTCAGCCTGGTACTCGAGGATGGTCTGGCGATCACCCGAGAAGAACTCCATGTAGATGGAGGTGTCGTCGACGCCCACCTTCTTGAGGAGTTCGGTGGCCCTGTTCAGGTAACCCTCGGGGCCGCAGGCATAGACCTGGCGGCCGTTTGCGTCCGGAGCAACCTGATCGATCATGGCGGCCGTCAGCCTTCCGCTGAGCCCTTCCCACCCGTCGGGTCTGCTGCGGTCGCCCAGGGAGTAGAAGACCTTGACGCGCGAGTCCACGGACGCGATGTAGGCCAGCTCCTGGTGGAAGGCGAAGCCGCCGGCTTCCGCGCCGTGGTAGAGCACCACGACATCGGCATGACCCGGCAGGGAGTGGATGGTCCGCACCATGGACATGATGGGGGTGATGCCCGCGCCGGCGGCCAGGAACAGATACCGTGCCCGCCGATCGGCGTCCGGCAGATGGAACGCCCCGACCGGGCCGAGCATGTCCAGGACGGTGCCGGGCCTGACGTTCTCATGCACCCACGGTGAAACGAGTCCCGTATTGTCGCGTTTCACGCTGATGCTGAAGGTCCACGGCTGGGTGGGCGAACTGGACAGCGAGTAGCTGCGGTCTACCGGCTCCTCGTCCTGGCCGTTGACGGGAAACGCGACGTTTACGTACTGGCCCGCACGGAATGCCAGGGGCGCACCGTCGCGGCGGCGGAACACGAAGGTCATCATGCCGCCTGCCTCGGGAACGGTCTCCACACATTCGGCCATGAACTCCTGCGGATGCCACGGGCCTAGGGCCCGCGCAGCGCTGGCAGGTCCTTCGATGCTGCCCATCACCCTGTTCCACGGCATTTCAAGGCCGCGGATGCGCTGTGGCTCCTGGATGTGTGTCTCAGCGAGGACGTCCGTCATGCCAAGTGCTCCTGCACACGCTGGACGTACCAGTTGATGAATGCCTCTACCTGGTATTCGCTCTTCATGTAGGGGCCGGGCTCGTACGCGGGGCTGGTAGCACCCTGCTGGCACAGCTCCACGAACGCCTTGTCCTGCAGGTTGGTCTGCTTCCAGGTGTAGGTGAGCTTGTCGAGGTCGTAGTCCACGCCCTCCTCGGCGTCGTCGGCCACCAGCCAGGTGGTGCGGACCAGCGACTGGTGTTCGTTGATGGGGAAGACGCCGAACGTGATGACGTGGTCGCCAAGGAAGTGGAACCAGCTGTTGGGCTGAAGGTGCATGGAGCAGCGGCCCAGGCGGAAGTCCGGGAGGTCACCGAGCAGCTTCTTGGAAAGCCGGCGCCCATCGGCCGAGAACGACTCGCCTTCGCCGTCCAGGGATTCGCGTGAGATGCGGATGCCGGCTATGCGGGTGTCAAGCTCCTCGACCACCCCGTAGGGCAGGCCGTAGCGGCGGCACCGCTCCTCGAGGGACGACTGGGCCTCCTTGTTGCGTTCCCACACTTCCTCGAGGTGGGCCGGGATAAGGCCCTCGGTCAGGCCCCAGGTGGGGAAGAGCGAGCATGCGAGTTCCGGGTGCCCGTCGCAGTGGTAGCACTCACGGTTGTTCTCCATGACGAGCTTCCAGTTGCCCTCTTCGATGATGTTCTGCTGGTAGGCGATCTTCGTCTTGGACAGGTCGTGGGGTGCGAGGTACGGCTCGAAGATCTTCGCGGTCTCGTCGAAGTCTGCGGGCGGCTCGTCAGCAATGCAGACGAAGATGAGTCCGGCAACCTCGCGGCTGTGGGCACGCTTGAGGGCGAAGCAGTTCTTGTCGAACTTCGCTTCACCGGGAGCGGAGGCGTGGATCAGGTTGCCCTCGGGGGAGTAGGTCCATGAGTGATAGCCGCAGACGAGGTTTCCGGTGGAACCGGCAGCCTCGGTCAGGACTCGGGCACCGCGGTGGCGGCATACGTTGTGCAGGACGTTGACGTCGCCGTCGTCATTGCGCAGGACGATCAGGGAGTAGGGGCCGTAGTCGACCGTGATGTAGTCGCCAGGCTCCGGCAGTTCGGCAATGCTGCCGGCAAAGATCCAGTGCTGGCCGAAAATTGCCTCCATGTCGATCTTGAAGAGCGTCGGATCGGTGTAGAAGGGGGCATCGAGTGAATATCCCTTACGCCGGAACTCAAACAGTGCAGCGATTTCCGCCAGCTTCTCTTCAGGCAAGGTCGAAGCGAGTTTTCCGCGTGAATTGAGGGGCGCGTTCACTGGAGCAGTCATTTATTCCTCCCGGGAGGGCTGGGTAAGTGTGGCTTCTGGGCGACTACGGCGGTGGGTGGAGGCAGCCGGCATCGTCGGGGAATGAAGTTGCGCGTTCAGGAGGAACGGCGAGGCGCGAGAAGGGGTCCCGCGGGCGGTGCTTGGAGCGAATCCATATCTGGCCCTTCGACGAACGTGCGTCCTACGCAACAACAATCAGCATGTGCAACAGCGTGACGTAGGCCACCCTCGCTGTCAAGGTATGACGGATGCGTTCTGAGACTCCGCAGGCGGGAGGCGACGGCCGGGCTCCGCCGGGGGGCGCCGAATTCTGGTCGTGCCTGCAATCGGCGGTTGACAGCGGCAAGGACGTCTCTGCGTCCTTGCCGCCGTTCCACCGGGTCAGCATGCAGGACCTCGACGCGTCCAGCGCTCCCCGCTGGGCATGGCCTCCAAGAACTAGGACACGAGCGGTGTCCTGGTTCCCACAGAGCACCAGGCCGGTGCGTTCCAGGGCTGGTAGAGGAAAAGGTTGGCGATGTCCCGCGCGCGGTAGAGTCCGGCTGGGCGACAGCGCCGACACCCCGAAGCTGGGCAGCGCCCACTGACCATCGAACGCAAGGAACCGGTCCCGGCCCCAGGGACACCCAAGGGCAACTGCAGACAGCTGATGGCCTTCGAAAACAGGCAATGGGCCCGAGTCATTGTGGCTTTGGGGCGATTGATGGTCCTAGCGCCGGGTGTAGCCCATGTTGGCGCTGACCTTGAGTCCGGCTTCCGTGAGCGTTTCCAGCAGGCCGGGGATCTTCTCGGGGTCGAACCGGAACGCGGGCCCCGAAATGCTGATGGCGCCCGTTACTTCGCCCTGGTGGTTGTAGACGGGCACCGCCACTGCATTCAGGCCGATCTCGAACTCCTCCCGCACTACCGCGTACCCTTTGGCGCCCACCTCGAGCAGCTGTGCATCCAGTTCTTTCCGGCTGGTGATGGTCTTGGCCGTGCGGGCTTTCAGTCCGGTCTCTTTCAGGATGCGGTCCCGGTCATCAGCACCCAGGGCAGCCAGGAGCACCTTCCCGCTGGAGGTGGCGTGCAGCGGCGTCAGGCTTCCCACCCAGTCATACGTTGCCAGTGTTGAGGGGCCCATGGCCTGGTCCACGTTGACGGCATAGTTGGACCGCAAGACGGCGAGGTTGACCGTTTCCTTGAACTCTTCGGCGAGGCTCTCCAGCACAGGCCGTGCCTCGTGGACCAGACTCAGCCGCCCCGGAATGGAGCTGGCCAGGCGGAGGATCCCAAACCCGAGCTCGTACTTGCCGCGGTCGCTGTTCTGGTGGACCATCCCACGGCTTACCAGCGACCCCATCAGCCGAGAGACGGTGGACTTGTGGATGCCCATCTCCTCGGCGATCTCACTGACGCCCGCGTGCCCTTCCCGCGCCAGGATCTCCAGGACAGTCAGCGCACGCTCCACGGACTGCACGCCGCCGGACTGGCCGCCCTCGACGTCGGTGTCTGATTCCGGTTCATTTTTAGGAGCCATACTTGATGATCCTATGCGGGGAATCGTGACGGCGGTGACAGCGCGCATAGGACTAGGCCGCAGAGGCGACCGGAACACTCGCTACCGCATTACTGCGGCCACCCAACAGTAAAACCTAGTTCAATACGAGCCTCTAAATCACGGTCCTCGTTGTGGCCCAAAGCCGGCCAGCCCCGGAGGTTTCCGGCGGACGCGTCAACTTCTTGACGGTGCCGGAATGCCCTTTGCCTGATCGAGCTCGCGCGCGATCGCTGAGCCGCGTCTCGGTTCAGCTCATCGTCGTTGGCGCCAAGCCAGGAGCGGCGCCCGGGGCGCCGCGGGAGGCCCGGCGCTAGAGGACGGTGCGGGCGGCCTGGATGAAGGCGCGGATGAGGCCGAGGTCCTTCACGCCGCGCGAGGACTCCACCCCGCTCGAGACGTCCACGCCGCCGGGTCGCAGCGCGGCGACCGCGTCGCCCACGTTGTGCGGGGACAGGCCGCCGGCCAGGGCCCAGAACCCGGCAGGCGCGGCGCCCAGCTCTTCCTCGGAGAACCGCTCGCCGGATCCCGGGACGGCGGCGTCGAGCAGGAGCCGGTCCGGTGAGGACCAGCCTGCGGCGGTGCGCCGCGTGTACTCGCCTGCGGAGAGGGCGCGGATCACGCGGAAGCCGGCCTCGCGGAGGGCATCGGCGGTCGCGTCGGGCTCGTCCCCGTGGAGCTGGACGGTGTCGACGCCGGCCTCCTGGGCGAGTGCGGCGACCTCCTCGAGCGTCTGGTCCCGGACCACCGCCACGGTCTCGACCTCGCGTCCCGCGCGGGCGGCGGCGTCCCGGGCGGCGGCCACGAGCCCGGCGGCCAGCCCGGCCCCGACCGTCCGGGGGCTCCCCGGCGCGAGGACGAACCCCACCGCGTCGGCCCCGGACTCGACCGCAGCCTCGACGGCCTCGGGCGTGGACAGCCCGCAGATCTTCACCCAGAGCATCAGGCGGCGCCCCCGCCCGCCGGGGCGCCCTCGGCGTGCTCGGCCTCGTAGCGGACCTTGATGGCCCCGCGCTTGACCTTCACCTCGAGGATGCGCACCCCTGCCAAGTCGGACAGCGACCGCACGTGCGTGCCGCCGCACGGCTCCGCGTTGACGCCCTCGATCGTCACCGTGCGGTGCCCGGTGGCGTCCACCGACGCCGAGACCGCCCCGCCCCGGGCGAGCACGGCGTCCATCTGCGCCTGGAGCTCGGTGCGCACTGCCTCCCGCAGCTCCGGGGTCGAGAGCTCGTCCTCGTGGCCCGCGGGATCGAAGTCCAGCCTCGCCTGCCCGGGGAAGTGCGAATGCCCCGAATGCTGCCAGCCGCGCGCCTCACCGAGATGGCCGAGGATGTGGCCGGCCGTGTGCAGCGCGGCGTGCCGGCGGCGCAGCCCCGCATCGATGCGGCAGACGACGGCGGCCCCCACCTCGGGCGCGGACGGCACGCCCGTGAGGACCACGAGTCCAGCATCGTCGCGCGCCGGGGCGACCGCCGCGCCGTCGAGCGTCCCCTCGTCCGAGGGCTGGCCGCCGCCCTTCGGGTGGAAGATGTTGGGGGACACGGCCGCCCACGCGCCGTCTTCGCCCGCCCCCGCGGCGATCACGGTCGCCGTCGCCTCGGTGAGGTAGGTGTCGTCGAAGTACGCGTTGGTCTGCTGGTCTACCGCCGTGCTCATCCTTCCAGTCTAGGCGGGGCCGTCCGGCGCGGGCCGGGGCCTCTGTCTCACCGGGAGCGCGGATGGGTAGTGTCGGGGCATGGGAGATCCGCACAGGACCGATCCGTGCCCGGCCGTGCCCGGCGGCGGCACGGCGACCGCCACCGCCTACTGGACCACCGGCCCTCGCCGCGGCGAACTGCGGCCCGAGCCCGTCCCGGAGCGGGGCGAGGGGGAGGCCCTGGTCCGCACCCTGTACTCGGGCCATTCGCGCGGTACCGAGAACCTCGTCCACGCGTGCAAGGTGCCGGAACGGGTCGCGGACCTCATGGAGGCCCCCCATCAGGAAGGCAGCTTCCCGGCCCCCGTGAAGTACGGCTACCTCTCGGTGGGCATCGTCGAGCGCGGCCCGGCCGACCTCGAGGGCCGCACCGTCTTCTGCCTGTACCCGCACCAGGACCGCTACGTGGTTCCGGTCGCGGACCTGACACCGGTGCCCGAAGGTGTGCCGCCGCGGCGCGCGCTCCTCGCCGGGGCCGTGGAGACGGCGGTCAATGCCCTCTGGGAGGCCGGTCCCCGCATCGGCGATCGGATCGCGGTGGTCGGCTGCGGGCTCATCGGGTCCTCCGCGGCCGCGCTCCTGCGCCGCTTCCCGCTGGACCGGCTCGAGGCCGTGGATCCCGATCCTGCCCGGGAAGGGCTCATGGACGCGCTCGGGGTCCGGCTCGTCGCACCCGAGGACGCCGCCGAGGACTGCGACATCGTCTTCCACGCCTCCGCGACGCCGGAGGGGCTCGCCCGCTGCCTCGAGATCGTGGGCGACGACGGCGAGGTGATCGAGCTGTCCTGGTACGGCGACCGCAGCGTGCAGGTCCCGCTCGGCGCCGACTTCCACGCCCGCCGCCTCTCGCTGCGCGCGAGCCAGGTGGGCCAGGTCGCCCAGCCCCGCCGCGTCCGGCGCACGACGGCGGAGCGCCTCGCCCTCGCGCTGCGCCTCCTCGAGGACCCGGCGTTCGACGCGTTCCTCGGCGAGCCCTCCGACTTCGCCGACCTGCCCGCCACCATGGACCGGCTCGCCCGGGGCGGCGACGTGGGCGGCGCCTGGCCCGGGCTGTGCCACGTGATCCGCTACCCGGGCGCCCCGTGACGCCGCCCGGTGGCCGAGACCAGCCGAAACCCAGCCCGTGACCGAAGGAGAGCCATGTTCAGCCTCACCGTCCGCGACCATGTGATGATCGCCCACAGCCTCCCGCGCCCCGCCTTCGGGCCCGCGCAGGGGCTGCACGGCGCCACCTTCGTGGTCGAGCTGACCGTGCGCGCCGAGGCGCTCGACGCGAACTCGACCGTGATGGACATCGGGGAGGCCTCCGAGCTCCTCTCGGCGGTCCTCGACGGACTGCGCTACCGCAACCTCGACGAGCACCCCGACTTCGCCGGCCGCCTCACCACCACCGAGGTCCTCGCCCAGCACATCGCCGTGGGCTCCGCAGAGCATCTGCGCCGCCTCGGGCACCTCACGGAGACCGAGGTCACCCTGCGCGAGAACCCGGACGCCTGGGCCTCGTACACCCTCGCGCTCGCCGGGGCGCCGGGCTCGGACCGCTGAGATGGGACGCCCCGGCGTCCCGGCGCCTTCCCCGGTCCGGATCCGACTCGTGGTGCCCGACGGCCTCGGCTACACCTCGGGCGGCACGGTCTACAACACCCGCCTCGCCGAGGCGCTGTCCGCGCTCGACGCCGACCTCGAGGTCGTCGCCGTGCCGGGAGCGTGGCCGGTGGGCTCCGCCGAGGACCGCCGCCGGCTCGCCGCCGCGCTCGTTCCCGGCAGCGGACCGGCCCATGTGCTGGTCGACGGGCTCCTCGCGCTGGGCGCCCCGGACGAGGTCGCCCCGGCCGCGGCCGCCGTGCGGGACGGCGGCGGCCGCCTCGGCATCCTCGTGCACCTGCTCCTCGCCGACGCCGCGGGGCTGTCCCGGGAGGAGGCCGAACGGCTCGCCGACCTGGAACGGCGCGCGCTCGCCGCGGCGGACGTGGCGATGGTCCCGAGCGACTTCTCCGCCCGGCGCCTCGCCGAACGCTACGGGATGGTGCCGCGGGTGGTGAGGCCCGGCGTCGTGGGCTCCCCGCCGTCGCCGGGCAGCCTCGCCCGCGGCGGGGCCCCGCACGTGCTGTGCCTCGCCGCGCTGCTGCCGGGGAAGGGGCAGCTGCGGCTCGTGCGCGCGCTCGCCGCGCTCCGGGACCGGCCCTGGACGCTGACGCTCGCCGGGTACGACGCCGCCGACCCCACCTACGCGCGCGCGGTGCGGGACGCGGCGGCGGACCTCGGCATCGCCGAGCGGGTGCTGGTCCCCGGCGAGCTGCGCGGCGACGCGCTCGAGGCCGAGTGGTCCGGCACGGACCTCACGGTGCTGGCATCACACCCGGAGACCTACGGGCTCGCGGTGGTGGAGTCGCTCGCGCGCGGCGTCCCCGCCATCGTCGCAGCGGGCACCGGGGCGGTCGAGGCGCTAGGGCTCTCCCTCGAGGGGGGCCTGGGAACGGCCGGGGCCGCGGTGGAGCCGCCCGGAGACGGGGACGCCGACGCCGACCCGCTCACCCGTGAGCTCGCGGGATGGCTCGACGACGCCTCGGTGCGGGCACGCTGGCGGGCCGCCGCGCTCGCGGCGAGGCCGCTGCTGCCCGGGTGGGAATCGACGGGGCGCGCGGTGCTCCGGGCGCTCAGCCCCGCCAGCGCAGGGTCATGAGGAACCCCACGATCGCGAGGCCGAAGCCGGCGAGGATGTTCCAGTTGCCGAGCTCGGGGAAGGGGAACAGGCCCTGGGTCACGTAGAACGTGATGATCCAGAGCAGGCCCACCACCATGAGGCCGAACATGACGTACTTGTACCACTGCGGCGTCGGGCCGGTCCCGCGCTGGGCGCGGCGCTGCCGCTTGGCCTTCTTCGCCGCCCTGCGCTCGGCCGCCTTGCGGTCGGCCGACCGGCGGTCAGCGGCCTTGGGCTCCGCTGCCTTCTTCGGCGCGGCCGCAGCCGGGTCCTGCTGGGGCTTGTCCGTCGACTCGGGCACTCGTCCTCCTCGGGGCCCGCCCGCCACGCAGCGGGGCCCGCTTGATATTCTGCTAAGCACCAACACGCTGCACCGCGGGTGCGGGCCGTGCGCTTCTGAGGCTCCAGTCTAGCCGCAGGGGGCGGCCGTTCCCGCGCCGGCCCGGACGGAACGGCTTCTTCACGCATGACCACCCGCATCCTCGTCATCGACAACTACGATTCGTTCGTCTACACGCTCGTCGGCTACCTCCAGCAGCTCGGTGCCGAGACGACCGTGGTGAGGAACGACGACGTCTCCCTCGCCGAGGCGATCGAGCTCGCCGCGGCCCGCGACGGCGTCCTCGTCTCGCCCGGGCCCGGCAACCCTGCCGAGGCCGGGGTGTGCATCGAGCTGATCAGGTGGTGCGGGGAGAGCAGCAAGCCGATGCTCGGGGTGTGCCTGGGCCACCAGGCCCTCGCCGAGGCCTATGGCGGCACGGTGACGCACGCGCCGGAGCTCATGCACGGGAAGACCTCTCTCGTCGAGCATGAGGGCAGGAGCGTGTTCGCCGGCCTTCCCTCGCCGTTCACCGCGACCCGCTACCACTCCCTCGCCGCGGTCGCGGACACCATCCCCGAGGTCCTCGAGGTCACCGCCCACACGCACTCCGGCGTGGTCATGGGCCTCGCGCACCGGACGGCGCCCCTGTGCGGCGTGCAGTTCCACCCCGAGAGCGTGCTCACCGAGGGCGGCTACCAGATGCTCGGCACGTGGCTCGAGTCCCTCGGCCTGGCCGGGGCCGCCGAGAAGGCCTCGCACCTGAGCCCCCTCATCACCGCCGGCTGACGGCGCCCGGATGATGCCGGACGGCTGAGCCGAGCCGGGGCTCAGCCGTTCCCGCCGCCCCGATGGCCCGGCGGGTTGCCGCTGTTGCCCGGGTTCGTGTCCGTCGGCGTCGGGCTCGGGGTGTCGCTGGGCGACGGCGAGGGGCTCGGCGCCGGGGGCGGCGGCGGGGCCTTCGCCACGATCAGGGTGACGGTCCCGCCCTGGTCCACGCTGCCGTCCGCGGCCGGGTCCTGGTACGTGACCGTCCCCGGCGCGGCGTTCGCGTTCTCCTGCTCCTGCACGGCGGCCTTGAGGCCGCGGTCCGCCAGGGCCTTCTGGGCGTCGGCGACGGCCATGCCGCGCAGGTTCGGCACGCTGACCTTGCCCGTGGAGACGGTCAGCTCCACCTCGGTGCCCAGGCCCACGGTCTGGCCGGCACCCGGGTTGGTGGCGATGACGGTACCGTACGGGGCCTTGGGATCGTTCGCGAGGATCGAGCGCGGCTTGATCTGGAGCCCCAGCGCCTGGAGCGTCGAGCGGGCGCCCGATTCGGTGGCGCCGATGATCGAGGTGGGGATCGTCGCGTTGGCCGGCCCGTCCGAGACCTCGAGCGAGATCGAGGCGCCCTTCGCGAGCTGGGTGCCCGCGTCGGGCACCGTGCGGATCGCTGTGCCCTTGGGCACCTTCGGGTCCTTGGGGTGGGAGATGTTCGGCTGCAGGCCCAGCGACTGGAGCTTGAGCGCGGCCTCGGTCTCGGACATGTTGGACACGGACGGTACGGTGATCATCTGCACCGCCGAGGGCTGGTTCATGTACTGGTACAGGAGCAGGCCACCGCCGGTCGCCACGAGCAGCGCCATGACCAGCAGCACCACGATCCACGTGCGCCGGCGGCCGCGTCCGCGGCGGGCGCGCTCCTCGTCGCGGGCGTCGTCGAACTCGATGAGGTCGGCTGCCGTCGGTGCGAACGCCGGGAACTCGCCCGTGTCCCCGAGGTGGGCCGAGGACTCGTCGGCGGCGCCGTCGGTGCCGCGGCTGTCGCGGCCTGCGCCCTCCTGGCCGTCCTCCGCGCCGACGAGGCCGACGGCGGCGGTCGGGATCCCGGCGTCGTCCGCCGGCCTGCGCACAGCGGCGGCAGCGGCGGCGGCCCCCGCCGCGGCCGCGGCCCCAGCGGTGCCCCGGCCGGGACGGCCCGGCACCACGACGCCTGCGCGCGCGCCCCGGAGCGCGCGCTGGAAGGCGGCGGCGCTCTGGAAGCGGTCGTCGGGGTCCTTCTCGAGGGCGCGGTCCAGCACGCTCTGCAGCGCGGGAGAGACGTCCGGGTTGAAGTCGGCGGCGGGCCGGGGCGCGGACTGGACGTGCTGGTAGGCCACGGACACGGCGGACTCGCCCACGAAGGGAGGCCGGCCGGTCAGGAGCTCGTAGAGGAGGCAGCCGGCGGAGTAGAGGTCGCTGCGGGCGTCCACGACCTTGCCCTGCGCCTGCTCGGGGGAGAGGTACTGCGCGGTGCCCACCACAGCCTGGGTCTGCGTGACGGTCGCGGAGGTGTCCGCGGTGGCCCTGGCGATCCCGAAGTCCATGACCTTCACGGTCCCGGGCTCGTTGCAGGCCATGACGTTGGCGGGCTTGATGTCCCGGTGGATGATGCCGTGCCGGTGGCTGTACTCGAGGGCGGAGAGCACGCCGAGCAGGGCATCGATGGAGTCGTCGACACTCGGGGTGCCCTCGCGGATCACGTCGCGCAGGGTCCGGCCCTCGACGTACTCCATGACGATGTACGGCACCGCGACGCTGTGCGGCGAGAGGGGGTCCGCGTTGTGCTCGCCGGTGTCGTACACGCCCACGATCGAGGGGTGGTTGAGCCCGGCGACCGCGCGCGCCTCCCGTTCGAAGCGGGCCCGGAACTGGCCGTCGCGGGCCATGTCCGGGCGCAGCATCTTCACCGCGACCCGGCGCCCCAGCCGCAGGTCGAGGCCCTCGTAGACGTCCGCCATCCCGCCCCGGCCGATCAGCTCGCCGAGCTCGTATCTGCCCGAGAGGACGACGGGAGCGGGCATGGGCTCGTCCTCTCGTTCCAGGGGCGGGTGGGCGGAATGGGTCACAGGGTCAGCTGCTCGGGGTGATCGGCAGCGTGGACGGCAGCGCGCCCGAGGTCTGCGACGGCGCCTGCGACTGCGCCGGGCTGCTCTTGGGCGGCGCGGAGGACTTCGGCGGCGCGGACGGAACCGTGACCGGCGGCTGGACGGAGAGGTAGGTGACGGTGACGGTCGAGCCGACCGTGACCTGCCCCGCGGGCGTGACGTCGGTGACCTGGCCCATCGTTCCAGTCTGCGACTGGACGGCGTTGAGTGCCACGTTCATGCCGAGCTCCTCGAGCTGTGACTTCACCTGAGTGTAGTTCTGCCCGATGTAGTTCGACGGGACGATCGTGACCGTGGCGGGCGCCGGCGGCGCCGTCGAGCTCGGTGGCTCGCTCGTGGGCGGGGCCGAGGTCGTGCTCGGGGCGGCGCTCGAACTGCTCGGTGCGCTCGAGGGCAGCGGGGACGGGCTGAACAGCCCCGCGTTCGAGAGCCACACGCCGATCACCACGAACAGGAGCAGGAGCAGCAGGGCCACGAGCGGCCAGGTGAGCGGGCTGCGCTTGCGCTGCTTGCGGGCGGCGGGGGGCTCGGGCTGCTCGTCGTCGTCCGGGGCGTAGAGCGGCTGGTGGGCGTCCTCGCTCGCCGAGACGCCGGCATCCGCGCCGCGGCCGCCCTCGCCCATGAGGGGCAGGGCCGACGTCGCGGGCGCGCCGCGCGAGGCCGAGGCACCCGCCGCTGCGGCGGCGGCGGCGGCCCCGGCGGCCAGGCCGGCGCCGCCGACCACGGCGGTCGGGGCCGTCTGGCGCTGCAGCTTCCCGGTCGAGACGGCGTTCATCGCCTCGGTCGAGTCGTCCTGGAGGAGCATGCCCGGCACGGCGGCCTGCGCGGCCCGGATATCGCCCCGGCGGATGGCCTCGGCCGCCTCCGCGAGCTTGATCGCGTTCGCGGGCCGGTTCCGCGGATCCTTGGACAGCATCGACATCAGCAGGGCGCGGACGGGCGCCGGGAGGTGCTCGGGCAGCGGCGGCGGGGCGTCGTTGACCTGGGCGAGCGCGATCGCGATCTGGCTCTCGCCCGAGAACGGGCGGTGGCCGGTCAGGCACTCGTAGCCGATCACGCCGAGAGAGTAGATGTCGCTCGAGCCGGTGGCCTGCTGGCCGGTGGCCTGCTCGGGCGCGAGGTACTGCGCCGTGCCCATGACCTGGCCGGTCTGCGTCAGCGGGACCTGGTCGGCGAGGCGGGCGATGCCGAAGTCCGTGACCTTGACCCGGTGGTCCGGGGTGATGAGCAGGTTTCCGGGCTTGACGTCCCGGTGCACGAGGCCCTGCCCGTGCGCGACGGCGAGGGCGCGGGCGGTCTGCGCGATGATGTTCAGGGTCCGGTCGGGGGACAGGACGCGCTCGCGCTCGAGGATGGCGCTGAGCGGCTCGCCCGGGACGAGCTCCATGACGAGGTATGCGGAGCCCTCGGCCTCGCCGTAGTCGAAGACATTGGCGATCCCGCTGTGGTTCAGCAGCGCGGTGTGGCGGGCCTCGGCACGGAACCGCTCGAGGAAGCTCGGGTCGCCGGCGTACTCCTCCTTGAGGATCTTGATCGCGACGACGCGTCCGAGCACCTCGTCCCGGGCACGCCACACCTCGCCCATGCCGCCGATGGCGATCCGGCTCTGCAGCTGGTACCTGCCGCCCAAGGTGATGCCTGACGTCGGTCTCACTTATTCAACACCGCCTCAAAGATCTTTCTCGCTGTCGGACTGGTCAGCGCGGCGCCCTGGTAGATGTCCACACCTTCCATCACCACGGTCACCTGAACCTGGGGGTTGTCTGCCGGGGCGAAGCCGGTGAACCAGGAGTTGTTCAGCATCTGGCCCTTGCTGTCGGTCACACCGAGCTCAGCCGTGCCGGTCTTGCCGGCCACCTTGACACCGGGGACCGCGGCCGCGCCGGCGATGCCCTGCGAGACCACGTCGGTCATCCACTCGGTGATCTGGCGGGCGATGTCCGGCGTCGTGGACGTGCGCAGCACCTCGGGCTTGGGCTCCGAGACGACATGGAGGTCCGGGGCCGTGATGCTCTTGACGAGCGAGGGCTTCATCTGGACGCCGCCGTTCGCGATCGCGCTCGTCACGAGGGCGATCTGCAGCGGGGAGGCCTTCACATCGAACTGGCCGATCGCGGACTGGGCGAGCTGCGCCTGGTTGAGCTTCTGCGGCCAGACCCCGGGGGAGTAGTCGAGATGCAGCTGGTCCCCGGCGTCCTGCCCGTAGCCGAATGCCGCCGCCTGCTTGCCGATCGCGTCCTGGCCCAGGTCGAGGGCGATCGACGCGAACGGCGTGTTGCAGGACTGCTCGAGCGCGAAGGCGAAGTCCGCCTTGTCCCGCGTGTAGCAGTTGCCGCCGGCGTAGTTGGGCAGCTGCGTGCTGGTCCCCGGCAGCGTCATCTGGGCCGGGTTGGGCAGGACCGAGTCCTTGTTGTACTTCCCCGAGGCCAGCGCCGCGGCCGTGTCCACGAGCTTGAACACCGAGCCCGGGGCCAGCAGCGCGCCGGTGGGCCCGCTGACGCCCTGGTTGAGGTTGATGCCCTGCTCGGACTGGATCTTCTGCATCGCCGCCGACGCCGCCGCCTGGTCCTGCGTGGCGATGAGGTTCGGGTCGTAGCTGGGCTTGGAGACCATGGCGATGATCGCCCCGGTCTTCGGGTTCGTCACCACGATCGAGCCGCGCTGGCCGTCGGGGATGAGATCGTAGGCGAGCTTCTGGATGGCCGGGTCGATCGTGAGCTCGACCGAGGCCCCCTGCGGCTGCTCGCCGAGGAAGAGCTGCCGGATCCGGTCCATGAGCAGCTCGTCGGAGCGGCCGGTGAGGGTCGAGTTCATCGTGTTCTCGAGGCCCGAGGAGCCGTACACGTTCGAGTAGAAGCCCGTGATGCCCGCGTAGAGGTCCTTGCCCGGGAAGGTGCGCTGGAACTTGCAGGTGTCGTTGCCGCTGGCCACGGACTGTGCGATCGGCTTTCCGGCCACGAGGATCGGCCCGCGTTCCTGGCAGAACGTCTGCAGGATCGCCCGGTTGTTCCAGGAGTTCTTGTTGAGGTCGTCCGCCCCGATCACCTGCACGTAGCTGATGGCACCGAGGATGAGGGCGAACATGACCGCGATCGCGATCCACGCATTCCTGATCGCCTGGTTCATCGGGTCCTCACCGCCTGCGTCGTCATGGTGTCTCCGGGCTGGGCCGGCTCGGTGTGCCGCGGGCCGCCGTCGGCCATCAGAGGTCCTTGGGCCACCGGCCTGCGGGCCGCGTTCGAGATCACGAGCAGCAGGGCCACGATGATCCAGTTCGCGAGCAGCGACGAGCCGCCCGCGGCGAGGAACGGCGTCGTCAGGCCCGTCAGCGGGATGAGCCGGGTGACGCCGCCGATGATCACGAAGACCTGCAGCCCGACCGCGGCCGAGAGCGCCGAGGCGAGGAGCTTGCCGAAGGAGTCGCGGGCGCCGAGGGCGGCGCGGAAGCCCCTCGTGACGAGCATGGCGTACAGCAGGACGATCGCGAACAGGCCCACGAGGCCCAGCTCCTCGCCGAACGAGGCCACGATCATGTCCGAGTGGGAGAACGGCACGAGGTCCGGGCGCCCCTGGCCGAGGCCGGTGCCGAGCAGGCCGCCGTTGGCCATGCCGAAGAGGCCCTGGACGATCTGGTAGCTGCTGCCCGAGGTGCGCCCGTAGACGTCAGGGGAGAATGCGTTGAGCCAGCCGTCGATGCGCAGACGGATGTGCGGCAGCGCGAGGCTCGCGGCCATCGCGCCCGCGAACATGAGCAGCACGCCCAGGATCGCCCAGCTCACGCGGCTCGTGGCGATGTAGATCGTCGAGATGAAGATGCCGAAGAACAGGATCGACATGCCGAGGTCGTGCTGGAAGATCAGGATGCCGATCGCGGCGAGCCAGGCCACCACCATCGGGCCGAGGTCCTTGAAGCGCGGCAGCTGGAGCTTCCCGATCCGGCGTCCCGCGAGCAGGATGAGGTCCCGGTTCGTGGAGAGGTAGCCGGCGAAGAACACGGCGATGGTGATCTTCGCGACCTCGCCGGGCTGGAACGTGGAGCCGGCCACGCGGATCCACACCTGGGCGCCGTTGATCTCGCCGGCGGTGATGCCGGGGACGAGGGGCAGCAGCAGCAGGACCGCGCTGACGATCAGGGAGATATAGGTGAACCGGCGCAGGACGCGGTGGTCGCGCAGGAACCACACGACGGCGATGGCCAGGACCATGCCCACCACCGTCCAGCGCGCCTGCGTGTTGCCGTAGTCGGTCTGCGGGGTGTCGAGCCGGTGGATCATCGCGAGGCCGAGCCCGTTGAGGGTGACCACGATCGGAAGGATGAGCGGATCGGCATACTTCGCGCGGAAGCGCAGCACCGCATGGATCGCCAGGGCCGGCCCGGCCAGGAGGGCCTCCTGGAGCCAGAAGTCACTGCCGAAGGCCGTGCCGTCCTGCAGGCCCTTCATGGTGTTCGCGCCGATGGACACGGCGAAGGCCAGGAGCAGGAGCAGGAGCTCCACGTTGCGCCGCGGCTTCTCCACGGTCTCGACGCCGCTCATCGGGTGCCTCCCAGGCAGGGGTCGGGGGTGGTGGTCGGGCTCGCGCTCGGGCTGCCGCTGGGCGCGGCGGAGCCGGACGCCGAGGGTTTCGCGCTGGCCGACGGCGACGCGCCGTGCGCCGCCGTGCTGGACGGCGCCGCGCTCGCGGTGGCACCCGAGCCGGGCAGGCAGCCCCTCGGGTCGGCCTGGATCGCATGCACGATGTCCTCGGCCGCCTCGAGGCCGTCCGCCGGCACGCCGGAATGGAGCCGCTGCTGCGTGTACGGGCTCAGCGAGTCGAGCGGGATGTTCGTGGCCGAGTGGACGTGCGAGAGGGAGATCGGGCCCAGCTGCTGCGAGACGCCGTTGTAGATGGCCACGCGGTTGTCGTACGCGCCGACGTAGTAGCGGGTCTGCGTCCAGGCGTACCCGAACCAGACGCCGAGGATGAGGGCCAGGGCGGCGATCGCGCCGAGGCCGATCCGGAACCAGCGCCGCACCGGGCGGGCCGGCGGGGTGGGCTCGTCCGCGTCCTCCTCGGGCTCCGGGCTGCGGTGTGTCAGGATCGCGGCGGCGCGGCGCGCGGCCGTGCGGCTCGCGACCGAGGGCAGCGAGCCCGTCTCGGCCGCCGAGGCGGCGGCGCCCACGAGTTCGTGCGGGCGGGAGTCGAGCTCCCGGCGCAGGACCTCCGCGGAGAGGTGGGCGCCGAGGTTGGGGTCCGTCTCCGGCTCCTCGCGGCCGGCGTCCTCGCCGCCGCCCTCGGGGGCGGGCGCCGCTCCGGCCTCTGCGGCGGCAGGCTCGGGGGACGCGGCCGGGGCCGGCTCCGTGGCGGGTGCCTCCTCGGCGGCGGGCTGCTCGCTTGCCTTGGCCCGGGGCGGGTTCGCGGCGGCCGCCGAGGTCACCGGGGTGCGGGCCGCGGCTGCTGCGGTGAGGCTCGCCGCGGCCGGCGCCTGCGCGGGAGGGGCGGCCTCGCCGTCGTCCTCGCCGGCGACGACGTCGGCGACGATGACGGTCACGTTGTCCGGCGCGCCCGCGGCGAGCGTGAGCTCGACGAGGCGGTCGGCGCACTCGGCCGGGTCCTCGATCTCCCGCAGGGTGCGGTGCACGAGTGGCAGGGGGACGTAGTTGAGCCCGTCGGAGCACAGGAGCCAGCGCTCGCCCTCGACCGCGGGGAACGTGGCGAGGTCCAGCTCGGGGCTCGCGTCCACGTCGCCGAGGACCCGCATGAGCACGTTCTTGTGCGGGTGGGTCTCCGCCTCCTCGGGCCGGAGGCGGCCCTCGTTGATGAGGCGCTGGACGAAGGTGTGGTCGGTGGAGACCTGCTCGATGTCGTTGCCGCGCAGCCGGTAGGCGCGCGAATCGCCGATGTGGGCGAACGCGAACGTCCCCTCGGACAGTAGGAGCGCCGTCACTGTGGTCCCCATCCCGGCCAGGAGCGGGTTGGCGCTGACGAGCTCGGACAGGAGCGAGTTCGCGGTCTGGATCTCGTCCGCGAGCTGGGTCGCCGCCTCGCCCTCCTCGTACCCGCCGTGGTCGAGGTGGATGAGGTCCAGGACCGTCGAGGCGCTGGCCACGTCGCCGCCGGCGTGGCCGCCCATGCCGTCGGCGACCACCATGAGATGACGACCCGCGTAGGCGGAGTCGTCGTTCTTGGAGCGCAGCCGGCCCACGTCGGAGCGGGCCGCGTAGCGCAGGATCAGCGGGGCCTCTGGCAAGGTCAGGGCCTCAGCTCGATCACAGTCTTGCCGATGCGGATCGGCACGTTCAGCTCGACGGGCTGGGCGCGGGTGAGCTGCTGGTCGGCGAGGTAGGTGCCGTTCGTGGACCCGAGGTCCTCGATGAACCAGCGGCTGCCCTGCGGGAACAGGCGCGCATGGCGGCCGGAGGCGTAGTCGTCCTCGAGGACGAGCGTGGCCTCCTGGGCGCGCCCGAGCAGCACGGGGCTGCCCTCGAGCGGAAGGCTCGTCCCGGCGAGGGGCCCCTCGACGACGACGAGGCGGTGGGCCTGCTGGCGCGCGGGCGGCTCGGCGAGCTCGGGGTTCCGCCGCACCTGGCGGGCCGTGGGTGCGCCGGTCTTGTTCCGCCGGCCGACGGCGAGGTCACGGCGCATGGCGCCCACGACGCTGAAGACGAGCAGCCACAGCAGCAGGAGGAACCCGAGCCGCAGCGCGGTGAGCGTCAGCTCGTTCACGCGTTCCCTCCCCGGGGTGCCGGAAGCATGCGGAAGACGATCTTGGTGCGTCCCATGGTGATGGTGGTCCCGTCGTGGAGAACGGCGCTGCCCTCGATGCGGTGGCCGTTGATGTAGCTGCCGTTGGTCGAGCCGAGGTCCACCGCGTAGGCCGTGCCGCCGTCGGTGCGGATCTCGAGGTGCCGGCGGGACACCCCCGTGTCGTCGACGACGATGTCCGCCTCGTTCGAGCGGCCCAGCACCACCGAGTCCGCGTTGACGGAGTACCGCTGACCGTCGATCTCCAGCACGGGCGAGAGCCGCACGGGCTGGCGGGTCGGGGCGGCGGGGAGGTTCGGCCGGGAGTCGTTCCGCTCGGTGCGGGAGTCGACCTCGAACTGGCCGGGCTTGAGCGCCGCATCGTGCCGGAACGTGAAGCGGACCGGGCCCTGCAGCGTGTAGCCCTGCGAGCGGGCGTGCCTGACGGCCACGTCGCACAGCTCCTCCGCGAGCGGCTGGCCCCAGCCGCGGGCCCGCTCGAAGTCCGCGTCCGAGAGGTGCGCCTCGAAGACGTTGGGAGCGAGCGTGCGCCCCTGGTCGATCGAGAAGGCCTGGCGGTCCATCTCGCGGCGCAGCCTGCTGGCGATCTCCACCGGCTGCACCTGGCCCTTCGAACCCGTCGAGAAGACGCCGTGGACGGCCTTCTCAATGCCGCGCTCAAGCCTGTCGAGCAGTCCCATGGCCCCTCCTTCCAGGTCCAGGGCCCGCGGGTGCGGGCGCAGTGCCACAGCTTCACGGAGCTGCGCACGCTGCGTGCACAGTCCTCATCCGATACTACTGGGCGCCTCTGGGTGCCGTCTGAACCGCGGTGTACCGACCGCGTAACGGCGCTTCCCCCGGCGCGCCGTCCCCTATCCTCGCCCATGCCGACGGCCTCCGCGGGCAATTTCGCAATCCGCGGACCGCTCGGCTATGCTGGTTCTCGCTGCTTTCGCAGGGTCGGGTGTGACGCCCGGACGGCGGGAGTGCTGCGCGCGAGTGGCGGAACGGCAGACGCGCTGGCTTCAGGTGCCAGTGTCCGAAAGGGCGTGCGGGTTCAAATCCCGCCTCGCGCACACAAGAAGAAGGCCCCGGTCGGTGACCGGGGCCTTCTGCGTTGCTCCCCGCCCGCTGGCGGCCGCCTCCAGGGGGAGCGGGCCGATCAGTGCCCGGCCTCCTCACCCTCGCGCAGGGTGAGCGGGCGGATGAGGACCCGCAGCGGCGTGATGACCCAGCGCTCGTGGGTCTCGCGGAACTCGGCGTGCGTCGAGAACTCGTACAGCGCCGACCGCGCCCGCACCCAGCGCGGCCGCTCGCCGTGGAACGGGTCCTCGCGCAGGAGCCGGAGCGTGGCCGGGTCCGCCGCGAGGAGCTTGACGAGGAACGCATAGAACCAGTCCTCGTGCACGGTGCGCAGCGGCAGGAACCACATGAGCCAGTCGAGCCGCAGGTGGTACGGCGCCCACTGCCGCGGGATGCGCTCGGGCTCGCCGGGCTTGCCGCGGAACCTGTACTCGCGCCAGTCGGCGTCCTCGGCGGGCACCGTGTCCAGCGTGCCCTCGACCACGATCTCGACCCGGTTCCTCGTCACCGACCCGAACGCGCCGTACGCGTTGGCGAGCTGCCACCGGTTGAAGGCCGCGTTCATGAGCTGGCGGCTGGAGACGAGGTTCTTCGCCGGCCACCACGAGAGCCCGAGCAGCAGCAGGGATGCGGTGAGCACGACGCCGACCCACACCCAGGCGACCCAGTCGCCCGAGGCGGGCCACGCCGTCGTGCGCCCGGCGCCCGCGGTGACGTTCCAAGAGGCGGAGGAGAGCCGCTCAGGGACGGCCGGGAGCAGCCAGTGCACCGCCCCGTCGCCCACGGCGGCGAACGCGAGGACGATCGCGGACCAGTTCAGCCACGCGAAGTTCCCTGAGAGCACGAGCCAGAGCTGCGTCACGACCACCACCGCCGCGGCGGCGGTGCCCACCGGCTGCGGGAAGAACAGGAAGAACGGCACCACGAGCTGCGCGGCATGGTTCCCGAGCACCTCGGAGCGGTGCATCCACTTCGGCAGGAGGTGGAACTGCCGGCTCAGGGGCCCGGGCATCGGCTGGGTCTCGTGGTGGTAGTACAGCGCGGTGAGGTCGCGCCACTCCGGGCCCCCGCGGATCTTGATCATGCCCGCCCCGAACTCGAGCCGGAACACGAGCCAGACCACCAGGAGGAGGATCGGGCGCGGCGGCGGGACCTGGTCCGAGCCGAGGAACGCGACCGTGAACCCCGCCTCGAGCAGGAGCATCTCCCAGCCGAACCCGTAGAACGTCTGCCCCACGTTCACGATCGACATGTACAGCCCCCACAGCACCAGGAACGCGGCCAGCGGAACCCACCACGGCCCCGCCTGCGGGACGCCCAGCACGAGCAGCGCCGAGACCACGAGCCCCACGGCGGCCGCCCAGCGGAACAGCCGGTCCGAGTACCGGTACCGGAACAGGCTGGGGCGGCGCAGGCGGTGGAAGCCTTCGAGGTACTGCGGGACCGGCAGGAGGCCCCGCTCGCCCACGAGCGCGGGGAACTGGTTGAGGCTCGAGAGGAACGCCACGAAGAACAGGGCCGCTACGCCGCGCTGCAGCACCCAGCGGGCCACCTCGGAATCGGTGGCCGCGAACCACGCCATGACGCCCGATGCCGCGTCCACGCCTCCACGCTACGCCCGGCCCCGCGGGCACAGGGAGGGGCGGTAGGCTCTACCCGCCGTGACTTCTGACCCCCGCCTCCCCGTCCCGGGCCCCGCGCGCGACGCCGGCCCCGCGCCGCTCGCTGCGCACGCCCCGTCCCGCCTGCCCGCCCCGGCCCGGCTCGCACACCCGTTCTCCCCGGGGGTGCTCGCCCTCGTGTTCGTCGGCGGCGTGCTCGGCGCGCTGTCCCGGTGGGCGCTCGGCGCCGCGATCCCCGCCCCGGGCGGCTGGCCCCTCGGGACCCTGGCCATCAACCTCGTGGGGGCGCTGGGCCTCGGGGCGCTCCTCGAATCGCTCGCGCGGCGCGGCCCGGACAGGGGCGCCCGCCGCCTCGTCCGCCTCACCGTGGGCACGGGCTTCCTCGGGGCCTTCACCACCTATTCGACCCTCGCCGTGGACGCCTCCCGCCTCCTCACTGCCGGCCGCGCGGCCGACGGCGTGTGGTACCTCGCGCTGAGCCTGCTCGGCGGCGCGGCGGCGACCCTCCTCGGGGTCGGCGGGTCGGCGTGGCTGCACCGCGAGGACCGGCGCGGGCTGGCCGCGGAGGCGCACGTCGCGGCGCACCCCCACGGCGGCCGCCCCCACCCCGCCGGCCGTGAAAACACCCCCGCTTTCGGTCAGGACCACGGTCTCCAGCGCGGGGCAATGACCGAAACCGGGGGCGAATCCGGTGACGGCGGCGCGGCCTCCGCTCAGGACAGCCCGGGGGAGCCCCGATGAGCCCGCTCGTGGCCCTGCTGCTGGGGGCGGCCGGCGGCCTGGGCGCGGTGGCCCGCTACGTGCTCGACACCGCCGTGAGCCGCCGCATCAAGGGCCGGCTGCCCTTCGCGACCATCGGCATCAACGTCACCGGGTCCTTCGCGCTGGGCCTGGTCACAGGCGCGGTGCTCGCCGGGGCCGACCCGGCGCTGCAGGCCGTCCTCGGCACCGGCTTCCTCGGCGGGTACACGACCTTCTCCACCGCGAGCTACCAGAGCGTGAGCCTCGCCCTCAGCGGCCGGTGGGCCGCCGCAATCGTCAACGGGGTGGGCACGATGGCGCTGTGCCTGGCCGCCGCGCTGCTGGGGCTCGCGGCGGCCGCGGCGCTCGCCGGCTGAGGCCCCGGACGCCGCGCGGCCGCGGCCGCCGGGTTGCCCCGGGCAGACGCGGCCGCCACCGCACCGCAGCCGGCTCCTGGGTGACTAGTCGATCTTCCCCGTGACGACCAGGCCCGCCCGCCCGAGCGTGTGGAAGAAGATGTTGAAGCCGAGGAAGGCCGGCGACGAGTCCCCGTTGACGCCGATGTCCTCGACGTCGAGCGCGTGGACCGTGATGAAGTACCGGTGCGTCCCGTGCCCCGCCGGCGGGGCGGCGCCGACGAACTGGGCCGTGCCGCCGTCGTTCTTCAGCTGGATCGCGCCGTCCGGCATGTCCTCGCCGGTGGCGGTCCCCGCGCCCTCGGCCAGCTCGGTCACCGAGGCCGGGATGTTCGCCACGGCCCAGTGCCAGAAGCCCGACTGGGTCGGAGCATCCGGATCGTAGACCGTGACCGCGTAGCTCTTGGTGCCCTCGGGCGCGCCGGACCAGGACAGCTGGGGCGAGACATCCTCGCCGCCCGGTACGCCGAACGCGCCCGAATACTGCCGGGCCGGCCACGGCTGGCCGTCCGCGACGGTCGTGCTCGTGACGGTGAAGC
The DNA here is from genome assembly GCF_054782415.1 of Sinomonas soli. Classification (NCBI taxonomy): domain Bacteria; kingdom Bacillati; phylum Actinomycetota; class Actinomycetes; order Micrococcales; family Micrococcaceae; genus Sinomonas; species Sinomonas soli. The sequence continues at coordinate 291,122 of NZ_BAAGSN010000015.1, forward strand.
TCGCCGTCTCCGGGATCCGGTCAAAGGGATCGTTGCCACTCATGTGCAGCTCCTCTCTCGCGGGGAGCGGGGCGTGCGCCCACGCGCTTTCGATCCTAGGGCGCGCAGTGCCGAGATGAGCAGGGTGCACGGCGCGCCGGTGGGCCCGGCTCAGCCCTTCCGCCGCGGCTGCGGCGCCCGGAGGACCGCCAGGACGACGACGGCGGCCCCGGCCATGAGCACGGCGCCGATCGCTGCCGTGTACGCCACCCCGGAGTCGAAGGCCCGGTGCGCCGAGGCCAGGAGCGCCGCCGCCGCGTCGGCGGGCAGGAGCCCGGCAGCCTCCACCGCCCCGCCGAGCGTCTCGCGCGCCCGGGCAGCCTCCTCGGCGGGCAGCCCGGTCGGCACCTGCACCCCGGCCCGGTACGCCGCGCCGAGGATGCTCCCGAGGACCGCCGTGCCCAGGACCGCCCCGAGCTCGTACGCGGTCTCGGAGATGGCCGACGCCGCACCGGCCTTGGCGGGCGGGACCGCGCTGAGGATGAGGTCGTTGGAGAGCGTCTCGGCCAGGCCGACCCCCGCGCCGGTCACCGCGAAGCCCGTCAGCAGCCCCGCGAGCGAGCCGTCGCGCCCGAAGCCGAGCACCACCGCGTACCCGAGGCCGTTCACCAGCAGCCCGGCCGCCATGACCGACCTGACCGAGAACCGGGCGGCGAGCCGCACCGCCGCCAGCCCGGCGACCACGGAGAGGGCCATGCCCGGGAGCATGAGCAGCCCGGCCACGAAGGGTTGCTTCCCGGCCACGAGCTGGAGGTGCTGGGAGAGGAAGAACATGAACCCGACGAGCGAGAAGATGCTCAGCAGGTTGGCCGCGAGGCCCGCGCTGAACGCCGGGCGGGCGAAGAGGCGGACATCGAGCATGGGGCCCCTGCCGCTCGCGGCGCGGTCGAGCTGGCGCCGGACGAAGGCTGCGCCCAGCCCGAGCCCGAGGAGGACCGCCGCGGCGGGGGCCGGGCCGGCGTCGTGCGCGAGCTCCTTGATGCCGCCCACGAGGGCGACGGCGGCGCCCATCACGAGCGCGATGCCCACCGGGTCGACGGGCGACGGCGAGGGGTCGCGGGAGTCGGGCACGAGGACCGGGGCGAGGGCCAGGGCAGGGACGAGCATGGGCACGGCGAGGAGGAAGACGGCGCCCCAGCCGAAGTGCTCGAGCAGCGCCCCGCCCACGAGGGGTCCCAAGGCCGCCCCGCCGGAGAAGACCGAGGCCCAGATGGCCACGGCGAGCCGGCGCTCGCGGGCGTCGTCGAAGATGTTGCGGATCAGGGAGAGCGTCGCGGGCATGATCATCGAGCCGAACACGCCGATGAGCGCCCGCGCCGCGATGAGCTGGCCCGGGGTGGCGGCGAAGGCGGCGGCGGCCGAGACGGCGGCGAATCCGGTGGCCCCGGCCAGGAGGATCCGGCGCCGGCCGATCCTGTCCCCGATCGAGCCCATGGGCACGAGCAGGCCCGCGAGGACGAGGGAGTAGACGTCGACGATCCAGAGCATCTCGGTGCCGGTGGGCGTGAGCGCGAGCGAGATCGCGGGGACGGCGAAGCTGAGCACCGTGTTGTCCACGGCGATGAGCAGCACGGGGAACATGAGCGCGGCGAGGGCGAGCCAGCGGCGCGCGGGGGTGAGGGCGGCGAGGCGGGGTGATGCCTGGGCCTGGACAGCCTGGTTCATCGGGGGCTCCTGAGATGGGGGACGCAATAACTGTACCGTCTGGACGGTATGGCTGCAATCCCACGTACAGTGTCCGTATGCCCAGACCCCCCAAGGCGCGCGCGGCGATCCTCGACGCCTACCGCGACCTCCTTGTCTCCGACGGCGAGCGGGCGGCGACCATGGACGCCGTCGCCGCGGCGGCCGGCGTCTCCAAGGGCGGGCTGCTGTACCACTTCCGGAGCAAGGACGCGCTCGCCGAGGGCCTGCTCGGACGGCTGTCCGAGGCCGCCGCCGAGGACCGCGAGCAGATGGCCTCGGCCGCCGAGGGGCCGTCGCGGTACTTCGTGCGCACCTCGGTGAGCACGGGCTCTGACCTGGACCTGCTCTTCGTAGCCACCGTGCGGCTGGCCCAGGCGGGGCACGGCGGGGCGCTGGCGGCGCTCGAGGACCTCGACGCCGCGTGGCTCGAGATCATCCGGCGCGAGGTGCCGGACCCGGACGCTTCGGCGGCGATCATGCTCGTGGGGGAGGGGCTTTACCACTACTCCACGCTCGCCGGGGGCTGGCCCGAGGCGGCGTTCGGGACCAGCCTCGACGGGCTGCTGGCCGTGGTGGACCGCCTGCGCGGGCCGGCGCCGGAGTCCGACCGGCTTTAGGGCCCGGTGCCCGCGTGTCCGGCGCGGCACGCCGCTGCCGCGCCGGCGCGCTGCGGGAAAGCCGGTCGGAATCGCCCGGCTGCAGCCCCGCACCACCCCAGCACCGGGCCCCTTGACCTTGACGCAGCGTCAACTCCTACCGTGGAACCACGAAAGGAGGACGCGCATGGACTGGGGTATCCAGGAGGTCGCCCGGCTTGCCGGGACCACGAGCCGCACGCTGCGGCACTACGGCAGCATCGGGCTGCTCGAGCCGAGCCGGGTGGGCCCCAACGGCTACCGCTACTACGACCGCGACGCCCTCGTCCGGCTCCAGCGCATCCTCCTGCTCCGCCAGCTCGGCCTCGGGCTCGGGGACATCGCGGACGCCCTCGCGCACGACGGCGACGCGGCCCCCGCGCTGCGCCGCCACCTCGCGTGGCTCGGCGCCGAGCAGGACCGGCTCGCGCGCCAGGCACGGGCGGTGGAGCAGACCATCACCGCATTGGAGACAGGAGGGCCACTCATGGCCGAGGACATGCTCGACGGGTTCGACCACACGCAGTACAAGGACGAGGTCGAGGCCCGCTGGGGCGCGAAGGCCTACGCGGACTCGGACGCCTGGTGGCGCGGGCTCGGCACCGCGGGCCAGGACGAGTGGCGGGGGCGCGTGGCCCAGCTGAACGCGGACTGGCAGCAGGCAGCCGCCTCCGGCGACGGGCCCGGCGGCGAGGCCGCCCAGGCGCTCGCGGGCCGCCACGTGCGGTGGCTCGCCGGCATCCCGGGCACGCCCGGCCATCCCGACGGACCCGCGAAGGAGTACGTGCTCGGTCTGGCCGAGATGTACGTGTCCGATCCGCGCTTCGCCGAGAACTATGGCGGCCCGGAGGGGGCGGCCTTCGTCCGCGACGCCCTGCGCGCCTACGCGGAGCGGGAGCTGTAGCAGACAGCCGGCGGCTCAGGCGGTGGCCGGAGGCCGCCGACTGGTCAGGCGCTGCGGCCGGCCGCGAAGGAGCGCGCCGCCCGGGCCTGCTCGCGCGTGAGCTCCTCGATCCGGCCGCAGGCCAGGCAGAAGAGGGTGAACGTCCGGTGGCGCAGGGCCGCGCCGAAGGGGTGAGCACCGCCGGCCGAGGGGGCGATGGCGTGGTCCGCCAGCGTGTCGCAGGCCGGGCAGTGCAGGGCCGCGATGGTCAGGGCGTCCCGATGCGGGGCCCCCGATGGGTTGTGGAGCATGTGTCCCCCTGCCGGTCCGCCGCCCGGGGCCTCGGGCGGAGTCGTCCGGGCTGAGCAAGGCGTCGAAATTGACAGAATTTTACTCGCCTTGTCATGCCCTCCGCAAGAGGTCTTTGGGCACGCCGCCGAGGCGGGCGCGGCGCCGGCCACGCACCCGCCGTGGCCCCCCGCCTGCCCGCTGGCCGCGGCCCCGGCTACCTGTTCCGCCCCCGCGCGGCGACCCGCCACCGGTCCACGACCTCCCCGCCGCTGACCACGGCGACCTCGTCGACGAGGTTCACCGCCACGCAGACGTGGTTCGGTATCACCCGCAGGCGCTCGCCGAGCGCGGGCAGCTCGGCGCCGTCGGGGAAGACCACCGTGGCGTGGTGCTCGGAGAGCCCGGTGATCCGCGCGTCGGCGACGTCCGCGAGCCGGCCGAACCCCGTGGCCCAGCCCGGGCGGTCCCCGCCCAGGACCTTGCTGCCGGCGTCGAGCACCACCCGGCGCGGAACGCCGCCCGAGCCGTCGTGGCGGCTCACGACGGTCGCGGCGACCGTGAGGGCCACGTCCTCGGGCGCGCAGCGGCCCAGCTCGAGCTGCTGCGCGTCGCCGAACACGTAGACGCCGGGACGGACCTCGGTGGTGGGCCCCGCCTCGGTGAGGAGGGCGCTCGGGGTGGACCCGCCGCTCACCCGGGTGACCTCGAATCCCGCGTCGGTGAGCAGCCGCGCGGCCTCGGCGAGGGCGCGCCGCTCCTCCTCGGCCGCCTCGGCCGGCATGCCGGGAGCATACGAGTGGCCCGGGAACGTGAAGACGCCGGCCACGCGCAGTCCGGAGTCCGCCGCGGCGCGCGCCACCTCGACGGCCTGCTGGGGCGCGACCCCGCTGCGGTGGTGTCCGCTGTCGATCTCCACGAGGACCTCGACGTCTGCCCCGGCAAGGTGGGCGCCCATGGCCCGGGCCGCCTCAACCGAGTCCGTGCCCACCGCGATCCTCGCCCGGCGCGCGAGCCGTCCGAGCCGCTGCCCGCTCCGCTCCGTGACCCACAGCGGGTACGCGATGAACAGGTCTGCCGCGCCGTGCTCGGCGAACACCTCGGCCTCGCCGATGGTGGCCACGGTGAGCCCCACGGCCCCAGCGGCGAGCTGCAGGGCGGCGATCTGCGGGATCTTGTGGGTCTTGGCATGCGGACGCAGCGCGAGGCCCTTCGCCGCGACGCCCGCGGCCATCCGCTCGACGTTCCGCCGCAGGACGTCGGCGTCCACCATGATCTCGGGGGTGTCGATCTCGGGGGGAACAGGGTTCACGGGTGCTCCTGGGCTCGGGGGCAGGTGGAAGCCCCAGCTTAGGCGGGCCGGCGGCGCGCGGCGTCCCGCCCGGCGTCGTGCGCGCTGGCCGGGCCCTAGGCCGGCGTCGCGGGGCGTGCCTAGGCTGTGCCCATGAGGATCAAGATGTGCTCCATCCACGTGACCGACCCCGCCTCGGCCTTCGACTTCTACACCACGGTCCTCGGCTTCGAGTCCCTGCTCGCGATGCCGGAGGCGAACCTGTTCATCGTCACCACCCCGGACTCGGGGGGCGTGGGCCTGCTGCTGGAGCCGAGCGACAACCCGGTCGCGGAGGCGTACCGCCGGGGCGTGTACGACGCCGGGCTGCCGGCGATCGTCTTCGGCTCGCCGGACGTCGTGGCGGACTACGAGCGGCTCCGCGACGCCGGCCTCGAGTTCCGCGGCGAGCCGGCAGAGGACCCCTCGGGCATCTCCGCCGTGTTCGACGACCGGCACGGCAACTGGATCCAGCTCCACCAGGACTGACCCGGCCGCAGGACCGGGTCCGCACATCCCCAGCACAGCTTGGCGCTGGCGGCCTCACAGCGCGGCGGCCGAGGCTGGAGGGCATGGAATCCTCGCACGGCCGGCTCAGTCCCCGCCGCGGCGCGCGCCTCGCCTCCGCGCTCCTCGCTGCTCTGGGCGTGGCCGTGTTCGGCCTGGGCGCGCTCCCGGCCCAGGAGGCGCGGGCCGCGGGCATCGCCGCGGGGGTCCGGCACGTCTCCGCGGTGGGCGGCCAGCACGGCCAGGAGGGCGAGGCCTCGACCGGCGAGGCTGTGGTCGGCCAGACCGCAGCCGGCAGCGCCCCGGCGGCACGCCGCGACGGCCGGCAGGCCTAGGAGGGCGCCGGCATGGTCACCAGCAGGGGCAGGGCCCCGGCTGCGCGCGCCTCAGCCGTGGCGTCCGCCGCGCAGCGAGCGCTCCGCCGCCGCGCCGTGGGCGCCGGACGCCGCCCGCGCGGCCTTTTCCTCGGCCGCGGCCTTGACGCGGCGCGCCTCCTCGCGGACCGCGGCCATGTTGGCGCGCTCCTCCTGGAGCCACTGCGGCCGGTTGTTGAGCAGTTCGGTGATCTCCACGGTCGTGAGCGGCTCGGTGATGCCGCCGCGCGCGAGGCCCGAGATGGTCACGTTGAGCTTCTGCGCCACGATCGGGCGCGGGTGCGGGCCGTGCTCGCGCAGCTCGGTGAGCCACGCGGGCGGGTTTTCGCGCAGCTGGTCGAACTCTTCGCGGGAGATGGTGCCCTCCTGGAACTCCGCGGGCGCGGCGGGCAGGAAGATCCCGAGCTTCTTGGCGGCGGTGGCAGGCTTCATGGACTGGGACGCGCTGCCCTGGGGGTTCGAGCTCATGGATCAAGGCTACCGTTGACGCATGCAGTCGGAGAGTGCCCAGCCCCTGAAGGTTGCCTTCGTCGCGGGCGTCGCGCCGGGAAAGTGGTTCCACCGATGGGAGGAGCGCTTCCCGGACGTCCCGCTGGCCTCGCAGATGGTCGACGACGCCGACCAGCTCGCCGTGCTCCGGGACGGCCGGGCGGACGTGGCCTTCGTCCGGCTCCCGGTCGACCGGGACCGCGAGCAGCTCCACGTGATCCCGCTCTACGAGGAGCTGCCGGTGGTGGTGGCGCCGAAGGGCCACGAGATCGCGGCCTTCGAGGAGATCCCCCTCGCCGAGGTCGAGGGCGAGCTCTTCGAGTACGACGGCGGCCCCTCCGAACTCCTCGACCTCGTCGAGGGCGGGGCTGGCCTCGCGATCATGCCCATGTCCGTGGTGCGGCACTTCAACCGCAAGGAGCTGCGCTACCGCCCGGTGACCGGAGTGGAGCCCTATGGGGTGGGGGTGGCGTGGCGGCGCGAGGACGAGTCCGAGCACATCCAGGAGTTCATCGGGGTGGTCCGGGGACGGGGCGCGAACAGCTCGCGGCAGGCATCGGTGCAGCGGGACCAGGCCGAGGCCGCCAAGAAGCGCCGCGAGGACCGGGCCGCGTCCCAGTCCAAGGAGGCCAGGGCCCGGAACGAGGCGAGCCGAACGGCGAAGGCCGCCCGTGCCGGCGGACGCGGGCGCCCCGGGGGCAAGCGCGGGCCGGCGGCGGGCGGGCGGCCGGGCACAGGGAAGCGCCGGGGCCGCTGACGGGGCGAGGGCCCTCCCGGCGCGGTGCAGGCACGGCTAGCCTGAGCAGGATGGAACACTCTGCGGCGGCGACCGGCCACGGCCCGGCCTGCACGGTGGGTGCCCGGCGCGGGCCCCTCCGTGCCGGGGGGCTGTAGGGGTGGCCGCCATGGAGCAGGCCGACCGCACCAACCCGTTCGAGGGGCTGCCGTCCTTCAGGCTCGGATCCGGGCCACCGCTCCTGGTGATCCCGGGGCTGACCCCCCGCCACGAGGTGCCGCGGGGGCCGGCCTTCCTCGCCGAGTCCCAGCCGCTGGGGCCCCTCGCCCGGCACCGCGAGGTCTGGTGGGTCAACCGGCGCTCGGGCCTCGGCCCGGAGACCACCATGGCGGACATCGCCGCGGATTACGCAGAACGGCTGCCGCGGCTGGGCGCGCCGGTGGACGTCCTCGGCATCTCCACCGGGGCGGCCGTGGCGCTCCAGCTCGCGCACGACAGGCCCGAGCTCGTCCGCCGCCTCGTCCTCGTGGCCGGCGGCTGCCGGCTCGGGCCGGTGGGCAAGGCGGGGCAGCGGGCGCTCCTGCACCGGCTCGAGGCCGGCGACCTCCGCGGCGCCGGCGTGGAGATGGTCCGGCTCGGGGGGCTCCGCCCCGCCGCGCGCAGCCTCGAGAGCTGGGCCGGGTGGGTCATGGGCCCACTCATGTACCGCGGCTCGACCGCGGACGTCATGGCAGTGCTGCGTGCCGAGGACCGCTTCGACCTCACCTCGCGGCTCGCCGCCATCGACGTGCCGACCCTCGTGCTCGGCGGCGACGAGGACGCCCCGTACGGCGCCGCCGTGTTCCGGGAGACGGCCCGTGGGCTGCCCCGGGGGCGCCTGATCATCTACTACGGCCGCGGCCACGTCGGGGTCCCGCTCGTGCCCAGCTTCGCCGGCGACGTCCTCAGGTTCCTCGACGTGCCCTGAGCCGGACGCACAGGAGCCTGTCCCCCCCCAGGGGGGGGCTCAGTCGAGGCGCGCCAGGAGCGCGTCGAGGATGGGGATCTGGCCCTTGACGAGCTTGAGTCGGGCGGCGCGCTCGCTGACCCACTCGGCCCGGTCCACCTCGGGGTACTCCTGGATCCGGCCCGAGCCCTTGGGCCACTCAAGGGCGAACGTGTTGCTGACCACCTCGGCTGGCTCGAACTCCGCCTCGGCGGCGAACGCCGTGATCACCTTGCCGGAAGGCTGCCGGAACTCGCCCAGGTGCACATAGTCTGCGGCCGGCGGCGGGCTGCCCATCTCCTCGGCGAACTCGCGCCACGCAGCGGCCAGCGGATCCTCGTCCCCCTCGCAGAGTCCCTTGGGCAGGGACCAGCCGTGCTCGTCCTTGCGGGCCCAGAACGGGCCGCCCATGTGCGCGATCCAGACCTCGAGCCCGTCCGGGGACCCGGCGGGGCGGCGGTACAGCAGGATGCCGGCGCTCTTCATCGGCATGGCAGCTCCATGGGCCCAGCCTACGAGACGCCCAGCCTACGAGACGCCCAGCCTACGAGACGCCCAGCCTACGAGACGCTCAGCCACGAGACGCCGCCGGGGGCCGAGGAAGTCCTCGGCCCCCGGCGGCGCGCGGTGCTGCGGCCCTCAGCGGGGCTCAGTGGCCGCGGTGGGACGTGCTGTGCTCGCCCGAACCCTGCTGGCCCTGCTCGGACTCGTGCTGCTGGGACGTGCTGCGGCTGCCGGAGCCCTGCTCGTCCTGGCCCTGCTGGTCCTGCTCCGACTCGTGCTGCGACGAACCCGGCACGTACTGGTGCACCCACTGGGACACCCAGCGCGGAGCCGGGGACGCGGGCCGAGAGTGGGCCGCGATGTAGGCCTGCTTGCCCACCTCCGAAGCGTGCTCTGCAGGGCCACTCCCGTCCTCGCTGGGCGCGGCAGCGGGCTGGGTAGGCTCGGCTGTCTCGCTGGGCTCGGCGGTCTCGCTCGGCTCCGGAGCGTCGGTCTTCGTCGGCTCAGCGGACTCGCTGGGCTCAGGGGTCTCGGTCGGCGCGGCGGTCTGGGTCGGCTCGGCGCTCTCGGTGGGCTCGGCGGTCTCGCTCGGCTCCGGCGAATCGGTCTCCGTCGGCTGTGCCGTCGACGTCGCGGTGGGCTGGTCGGCCGCCGGCTGGACACCGGGGGCGGCGATGGCGGCCGCTGCGGCGCCGCCGAGGCTGATAGCCCCGGCGGCCACGGCTGCGACCACCAGCTTGTGTGAGGCGAGCATGGTGAATCTGGACATGAAGTCTCTCCTGTTCGGGTGAGGTTCCCCGGGTGGATGTGAGATGGCATGTCTATGATTCGTGACTGAACCTGTTCATGTCACTACTTCACATGACTATTTCAGAAAAGTTCATGTCGAACACGTGGCTGCCGGCTCCCTCGCAGGCGCGAGGACCCTAGGTGGTGCTCACAGGTGGAGTCGGAGGACGAAGAGGAAGTAGCACCAGACGGGCAGCGTCACCACCGACACGACGGCCATGCCGGTCCGTACCAGGGATTGCTCCCGCAGGGTCGCGGAAAGCAGCCTGAACGTGAAGACTCCCAGCATTCCTCCGACGCAGTTCAGGATCACGTCGTCGATGTCCGATGCTCCGACCGCAAGAACACCCTGGATGACCTCCGCAGCGGCGCTGACCACGGCGACCACGAGCATCGTCGTCCATGCCCCCGCCCGCTGTCGCAACCACGATACGTAGAACCCGAGCGGGATGAAGATCAGGATGTTCCCGACGATGTTGGCGAACGCCAATCTTCCGGTTCCGGAAGAGTGGCGGGACAAGAATTCCGCGATACTCGCGAACGGAATGAGATTGATCGATCTCTCCGAACCCGGTGCGCGGGAAAAGAGGAGCAGCCTCAAGAGGAAGGCCGTGTAGAGAGCGAAGACGGCGAAGATGATCCCGGTCTCCGCTTTCGCCCGTTGCGTGGCGGATCGCCACCTCGGGTCATCCTCCCCAGCGGAAGCGGGTTGCGGTCGCACGTCCATCGAGTGGGACGTTACCGAGGGAACCTGTCGTGCTCCTGTGAGATATGGGCTCGACAACCGCCGAAACGCCACCAGGTCACGAAGGCCTCCCGGGGCGCGCAGGCCTCCGCCTGCGAGCCCCGGGAGGCCGCCCGATGCACCGCTGTCGAGTCAGAGCTTCACGGCCATTGACGTCGGGTTCGGATTCCCGAAGCGATGCGCCGTCACCGAGACGGCCTGCTCGTGCAGGAACGGCAGGAGCTCCACCCGGCCGGCCGACACGACCGGGTGCGCGTACACCGCCACGTCCGGGGTGCCGCCGACGGCCTCGGCGAGGGCGCGCGCGGAGGAGGCCGCGTCGTCGTCCGTGCCGGCGACGAGCCGCACGCGTCCCGCCCCGAGCGCCGCCGCGCGCCCCAGCCACGCGGCGGAGTCCTCGACCGCCACCGTCACGCCGTGGCGGCGCAGGACGTCCGCGGCGGAGCCGGGAAGGCCGACGGAGGTGCTCACCGTCACGGCAGACCCGGCCACGAGCCCGGCCCCCGCAACCCGCAGCACTTCGGCGAGTCCGTGTCCAGAGGTCGGCGCCTCGAATCGGACCGTCACCGGGACGGGGCGGTAGCGGAACACGTTGCGCTCGCAGGCCAGGGCCGAGACGTCCTTCGAGACGCCGAACTCCTCGGTCCATGCCGCAGCGTCCGAGCCGAGGGCAGCGGTCAGCCACGCGGCGTCGTCCGCGGTGAGCGCGCCCCGGGCGGACGCGAGCAGGTCCGCGGCAGCCCGGCCGAGGCTCCGCTCTGCCGCTGGCGCGGTCCCGCCGGGTGCGTCCGCCCAGGAACCGAGCCCCACGAGGTAGTTGGGACCGCCCGCCTTGGCGCCGGCGCCGACGGCGGACTTCTTCCAGCCGCCGAACGGCTGCCGCTGGACGATCGCGCCGGTGATGCCGCGGTTGACGTACAGGTTGCCGGCGGCGATGTGCTCGGCCCAGTAGTCGATCTCACCGGCGTCGAGGGAATGGAGCCCGGAGGTCAGGCCGTAGTCCACCCGGTTGACGAGTTCCACGGCCGCCTCGAGCGTCCGCGCGGTCATGACCCCGAGGACCGGTCCGAAGTACTCGGTCAGGTGGTACTCGCTGCCGGGCCGCACGCCCGCGCGCACCCCGGGGCTCCAGAGCTTGCCGGAGTCGTCGAGCTGGCGCGGTTCGAGCACCCAGTGCTCGCCGGGACCGAGCTCGGTGAGGCCGCGGCGCAGCTTGTCCCCCGGGGGCTCGACCACGGGCCCCATCTGGCTGCGCGGGTCCCAGGGGTAGCCGACATGGAGCGACTCGACCGCGTCGACGAGCTGGTTGCGGAACCGCCGGGACCGGGCGACCGAGCCCACGAGGACCACGAGCGAGGCCGCCGAGCACTTCTGGCCGGCGTGCCCGAACGCGGAGTAGGCCACGTCCTTCGCTGCGAGGTCCAGGTCCGCGCTCGGGGTCACAATGATGGCGTTCTTGCCGCTGGTCTCGGCGAGCAGGGGGAGGTCGGGCCGGAATGAGCGGAACAGCTGCGCCGTCTCGTAGCCGCCGGTGAGGATCACGCGGTCCACCTCGGGGTGCGCGATGAGGCGCTGGCCGAGCCCGCGCTCGGGCAGCTGCACGAGCTGGAGCACCTCGGGGCCGACCCCGGTCTGCGCGCGGGTCGCCTCGAGCGCCTCCCACAGCGCCGTGACCATCACCGCGCCGCTGCGGCGCGCCTGCTGGGCCGGCTTGATCACCACGCCGGAGCCGGCAGCGAGCGCCGCCAGCGTGGACCCCGCGGGGATCGCCACCGGGAAGTTCCACGGCGGCGTCACGACGGTGAGACGGCTGGGCACGAACCGGGCGCCCTGCACAGCGTCGAGCTCGCGGGCGAGGGTCGCGTAGTAGTGGGCGAAGTCGACGGCCTCGGAAACCTCGGGGTCACCCTGGTCGAGCGTCTTGCCCGTCTCCGAGGCCATGGCCTCCAGGAGGTCCGCGCGGTGCCGCTCGAGCGAGCGGCCCATCTCGTCCAGGACCGCGGCGCGCTGCACGCCCGTGAGCGCCCCCCAGGCCTCGCCGGCTGACGCCGCCGCGCGGACGACGCCGTCCAGCTCGCCTTCCGTGCCGACCGTCGCCTTCTCGACCGCGTCCATGCCGATCCGGCTATATTCCGATCTGGCGATGATCTCTCGGCCCCACGCCCGATTGGCGGGAAGGTCCGGGTCGGTGTCCGGCGTGTTGGCGAACCCGGCTCCCGCCCTCCATCTGGGAGTCACTTCCTGGGAGCCAGCTGAGGTGACCTCCAGAAGGTCACTCCCAGAAGGGGCGGCCAGGTCGGTGGTTCGATCCTGGATCCGGTTCGGGGCCGGGACGGCCGGGGCGCCGTCGGGCCCCACGAAGGGAGCGGAGCCGAGGGCCGCGAGGGAGGCGAGGAAGCGCTCCTTCTCGCGCTCGAAGAGGGCAGCACCACGGGGGTCGTCCGAGCCCAGTTCGAAGACTGCGGACATGAAGTTGTCCTGGCTCGCGCCCTCCTCGAGGCGGCGGATCAGATAGGCGATCGCGACGTCGAACTCGTCCGGGTGAACCACGGGCGTGTACAGCAGCAGGTGGCCCACGTCGGCCAGGACGGCCTGCGCCTGCGCGGACGCCATGCCGAGGAGCATCTCGAACTCGATGAGCCCGGAGCCTCCGCTTACCCCGGTGTCCACCCCGCGGGCCTTCGCGAGCAGCCATGCGAGGGCGATGTCGAACAGGTTGTGCCCGGCGACGCCCACGCGCACGTTGGCCAGGCGCTCGGGCGTGAGCGCGTAGTCGAGGATCGCCTTGTAGGACGTGTCCGTCTCCCGCTTGGAGCCCCACGTCGCCGCAGGCCAGCCGTGGATCTCCGCGTCCACGTGCTCCATCGGCAGGTTGGCGCCCTTGACCACGCGGACCTTGATCGGCGCGCCGCCCCCGGCCACGCGCTGCGCGGCCCACTCCTGGAGGTGGACCATGGCGCCGAGCGCATCCGGCAGGTAGGCCTGCAGGACGATCCCGGCCTCGAGCCCGCGGAACTCCTCGAGCTCGAGCATCCGCGTGAACACGGCGATCGTCAGGTCGAGGTCCTTGTACTCCTCCATGTCGAGGTTGATGAACTTGCGGGTGGGGGCCGAGGCCGCCAGGCGGTACAGCGGCGTGAGCGACTCGACGATGTGCGCCACGGCCTCCTCGAAGGCCCAGTGGTTGTGCGGCGCCACGGTCGCGGAGACCTTGATGGAGGCGTAGTCCACGTCGTCCCTGGCGAGCAGCCGGCGCGTGCCCTCGAGCCGCCGGGCGGCTTCGCCCCGGCCGAGGATCGCCTCGCCCAGCAGGTTCATGTTCAGTCGGATCCCGGGCTTGCGGATCTTGGCGATGGCAGGGCCCAGTCGGGAGTCCGAGGCATCGACGATCAGGTGGCCCACCATCTCGCGCAGGACCCGCCGGGCCACCGGCACCACCACGCCCGGGGCCGCCGGGGCGAGCGCGCCGCCCGCGGCGAGCGCTGCCCTCAGCGGCCAGGGGAGGAAGCGGGGGGCCTTGGCCGAGAGCGCCTTGAGGTTCTGCGCGGCGACGCCGAAATCTTCCGGGCGCACCACGCCGTCCACGAACCCCACGGTGAAGGGCAGGCCGTCCGGGTCCTGGAGGACGCCCGCCAGCTGCGCTGCGGCTGCGTCGACCGGCAGCGCGGCGGCGGCGTCGAGCCAGGTGCGGACCTGCGCGACGGCGTCGTCGGCGAGGTCCTGGGGACGGATCGGATGCGGCGCGCCCACGGCGCGCGGGCCGGCTGCCGGAGCCGACGGGGCGGGGATGCTGCCCGCGGAGCTCGGGGCATCGATGTGCGTGGTCATGGAGCCAGTATGTGACGCACAATACGAAAGGAGAAGCGATGATTTCCGATGGATACCCATGAGGAAATCCGATGAATTAAGGAGTCGCCGTGCTGGAGATCCGCCGCCTCAGGCTACTGCGCGAGCTGAGCATCCGGGGGACGCTGGCAGGGGTCGCCGAGGCCCTCGCGTACAGCCCCTCCTCCGTGTCGCAGCAGCTGGCCCTGCTCGAGGGAGAGGCAGGGGTGCCGCTGACGCGGAAGTCCGGCCGCGGCGTCGTCCTCACCCCCGAGGCGGAGGTGCTCGTGGCGCACACCGAGAACCTCCTCGCCGAGCTCGAGCGCACCGAGGCGGCCCTCGCAGCTAGTGCGAGCGAGGTGCAGGGCACCGTGCGGCTCGCGGTCTTCCAGACCGCAGCGCTCGCGCTCATGCCCGCGGCCCTGCGCGCCCTCGGCGAGAGGCACCCGCTCCTGCGCGTGGAGATGGTCCAGCACGAGCCCGAGACGGCGCTGCGCGAGACCTGGGCGCGCAGCTTCGACATCGTCGTGGCGGAGCAGTACCCGCACCACGCGGCGCCCCACTACCCCGGACTCGACCGGCAGCGGCTCACCCAGGACGCGATCCGGCTGGCCCTCCCGCCCGCGGGCTCCGGAGGCGCGTTCGACGCCGTGGACGGCCTCCCCGCGGCGGCGGCCCTGCCCTGGGTCATGGAGCCCCGCGGCGCGGCCTCCCGGCACTGGGCCGAGCAGAGCTGCCGGGCCGCCGGCTTCGAGCCGGATGTCCGCTACGAGACCGCGGACCTGCAGGCGCACGTCCGGCTCGTCGAGTCTGGCAACGCCGTGGCCTTCCTGCCGGACCTCGTGTGGGTGGGGCGGACCCCGTCGGCGCGGCTCGTGGAGCTCGAGGCCGCCCCCCACCGGACCGTCTTCACCTCGATGCGCTCTGCCGCGGCGCAGAACCCGGTCATGCTGGCCGTGCGGGGGGCACTCGAGCAGGCCGCGCAGGCTGTCCTGCCGGCCTAGCCAGGCGCCCTACGGCGCGGTGGGCTTGGCGATGGTGGCGGTCCGGCCGTGCGGCACCAGTTCGGGCTCCTGCACCGGGCGGCGCGCGAGCCAGGCCGCGACCACCGCGCCGGAGACGTTGTGCCACACCGAGAACACGGCCGAGGGCAGGGCCGCGAGGGGCGTGAAGTGCGCGGCGGCAAGGGTCGCGGCGAGCCCGGAGTTCTGCATCCCCACCTCGAAGGCGAGCGCGCGCCGGGCCCCGCGGTCGAGGCGCCCGGCCTTGCCGGCGAGGTAGCCGAGGCCCAGCCCGAAGCCGTTGTGGAGCACCACCGCGAGCAGCACGATCCCGCCCGCCGCCACGAGCTTGCTGGCCGAGCCGGCCACGACGATCGCCACGATCGCCGCGATGACGACGGCCGAGATCCACGGCAGCGCCGGGAGGAGCCCCGCCACGGCCTTCTTCAGGAACACGCGGACCACGAGGCCGAGGACCACCGGGATGAGGACGGTCTTGACGATGTCCAGGATCATGCCGCCGGCGTCCACGTGCAGGAACGAGCCGGCGAGGAAGAGGGTGAGGGCCGGGGTCACGAGGGGCGCCACGAGGGTGGAGACGGTCGCGACGGCGACGGACAGCGCCACGTCGCCCTTGGCGAGGTAGGCCATGACGTTCGACGCCGTGCCCGAGGGCGCGCAGCCCACGAGGATCACGCCGACGGCCAGCTCGGGGGGCAGCTGCAGGGCCGTCGCGATGGCCCACCCTGCCCCCGGCATGATCACGTAGTGGGCCACGAGCCCGAGGGCCACCGCCGACGGGCGCCTAGCCACGGACGCGAAGTCCGGGGGCGTGAGCGTGAGCCCCATGCAGAACATGATGACGCCGAGGAGGTACGGCACGGCCGGGGCGCCGGCCTTGATCGGTCCTGGGACCAGGAAGCCGATGAGGCCTGCGACGAGCACGAGGACGGGGAAGACGGTGACAGCGAGCTTCGCGTCGCGGTCGGCCTTCGAGGGCGCGGGGGCAGGGGCAGTCTGCTGCGGGGGAGCGGGGGTCACCCCCCTATCGTTGCATCGGGCACCTAAATGGGCGAGCCGCGCCCGTCATCCGGACCGCGAATCGCCGACGCCGGGCATGGCCCGCGTGCCGCCGGGGTCGTATCGTCGCCCGTACCGGATCGCACCCTCCTCAGCAACGGGCCCCGGCTGGGCCCACGAATGGAGAACGCCATGACCGACCAGCCCACACCCGGGCCCTCCGCCGAGGAGCCCAGCGTCACCCTCGAGGGGTCGGAGCGCGCCCCCGCCCCCGGCCTCGCGGCACGCGAAGCCGCCGACCCCGCCGAGCGCATCCAGGTCACCGTGGTGCTGCGCCGCAAGGCCCCGCTCCCCGAGGAGCCCGGGCAGGCCCCGCTCTCCCCGGAGGAGCTGGCCGCGCGCCACGGCGCCTCGGACGAGGACCTCCGGCTCGCCACCGAGACCTTCACCCGCCTCGGGGCCGAGGTAGTCGAGGCCGACGCCGCCTCGCGCAGGATCCGCCTGGCCGGCACGGTCGAACAGCTCAGCCGGATCTTCGGCACGAGCCTCGAGAGGGTCACGAGCTCCGGGCCGCACGGTCAGTCCGTCGCGCACCGCCACCGCACCGGGACCCTGCAGATTCCCGCCTCGCTGGACGGCGTGGTCACGGCCGTGCTGGGCCTGGACGACCGCCCCCAGGCGCGGGCCCAGTTCCGGGCCATCCCCCGCGCCGCCGCGGGCACGAGCTACAGCCCGCCGGACCTCGGACGCATCTACGGTTTCCCGGCCGGGACCGACGGCGCGGGCCAGACCGTGGCGATCCTCGAGCTCGGCGGCGGGTTCGGCCAGGCGGATCTCGACGCCTACTTCGGCGGCCTCGGACTGGCCACGCCCACGGTCACGGCGGTCGGCGTCGACGGCGCCCAGAACCAGCCGGGCCAGGACCCCCAGGGCGCGGACGGGGAGGTGCTGCTCGACGTCGAGGTGGTCGGCGCCCTCGCCCCCGGGGCCGACATCGTGGTCTACTTCGGGCCCAACACCGACGCGGGCTTCCTCGACGCCCTCGTCCAGGCCTCGCACGCCAGCCCGGCCCCGTGTGCCCTGAGCATCAGCTGGGGCCAGAGCGAAGACGCCTGGACCGCCCAGGCCCGCAACGCCATGGACCAGGCGCTCGCCGACGCGGCGGCCCTCGGCGTCACCGTCACCGCCGCGGCCGGCGACCGCGGCAGCACCGACGGCGTGGGCGACGGCAAGGACCACGCCGACTTCCCCGCCTCGAGCCCGCACGCCCTCGCGTGCGGCGGCACCCGCCTGGTCGCCGACGCGGCGTCGGGCACCATCACCTCCGAGACCGTCTGGAACGACTCGCCCACCACGTCCGCGACCGGCGGCGGGTACAGCGACGTCTTCCCCACCCCGCCCTGGCAGAACTCGTCGGCGGCCGCCCAGCACAGGAAGCCCGCACCCCACCCGGCCAAGCACGGCCGCGGCGTCCCCGACGTGAGCGCGGTCGCCGACCCGCAGACCGGCTACCGGGTCCGGGTGGACGGCACCGACATGGTGATCGGCGGGACGAGCGCGGTGGCACCTCTCTGGGCGGCGCTCGTCGCCCGGCTGGCCCAGGCCGCGGGCCGGCGCTTCGGCCTGCTCCAGCCCGCGCTGTATGCGCAGGCGTCCGCGTTCCGGGACATCACCTCGGGCACCAACGGCACCTACCGCGCCGGCCCGGGGTGGGACCCGTGCACGGGCCTGGGCTCCCCGAACGGCGCAGCGCTCCTGGCGGCCCTGGGCGGCCAGTCCTCCTCAGGCGGCCAGACCTCCTCAGGCAGCCAGACCTCCTGAGCCGCGCGGGTGCGGCACCGCGGACGACGCCGGGCGTCCCCCTTCGTGCGGGCGGGGGGCCCGGCGCCGTGGTCGCGGCCTACCGGCCCGTGAGCCGGTAGCGCTCGATCTGCTTGAGCCGCCGCTGGAGCGAGTCCCGCCGCGGGTGCGGCTCGACGTCGGCCGGTTCGGCGGTGAGCTCGATGTGCTCGCGGCCGTAGCGCCACAGCAGGAGGTCGTCGAGGAGCCGGTCGGGGCCGGGCGAGTACCGGTGGTCGAGGGCCTTGCGGACGTCGGTGACCCGCTCGGCGTCGAGCAGCTCGACGAGCTGGCGCGTTTCGGCGAGCCCGTGTGCGGCCACGAGCTCGGCGGCCCAGCCCCAGTCGTCGTCGATCTTGCGGTCCACGTGCGGCAGGAGGGTCTGCCAGACCTCGCGGATGCGCTCGGGGGTCAGGGGGGCGGCGCCCTCGCCGGCCTCGTTCCAGAAGCTCACCACGGTCTCGTAGCGCTCGTGGAGCTCGGCGAACTCCTTCTCCACGACCTCGAGCATGGCCGCGGTGGCGGTGAACTGGCGGTCGAACTGGGGGCTCCAGGCCCTCGGATCCTCGCCCTTGAAGCGGATGTCGTGCTCGATCTCGCTCCACGCGTGGGCGAAGACGGTGCGGATCTGGCACTCGAAGAAGTAGGAGCCGTTGGCCGGCAGCTCCGGGTTGAAGACGGCCTGGTAGGCGCGCACGGTGTCGTTCTGGAGGGTCCGCAGGATCAGGTGCCGGCTCGAGTAGCCGTACGTGCCCGACTCGATCGAGCCGATGGCCTTCTCCCGGTCCCCGCGGCAGTCGAAGATCTGCCGCTGGCGCTTGATGAGGTTGGCCACCACCGCGTTCTCCGCCGGCAGCTTGGTGATGACCCGGACCCCGACCATGTCGTTCAGCGTCCGGAACGGGTCGGGGAACTTGAGGGTGGGCTCCCCTCCCGGCACGGCCGGCGGGTCGAGGCGGGAGATCTTCTCCCGGAAGGACTCGACCGTCTTGGTGCGCCCCGTGACGAACAGCGGCGTCACCTCGGCGTCCTTGAACATGGAGATGAGGGTCTGGATCATGTCCCTCGTGACGCTCTTGAGCATGGGCCGGACGCGCTCGTACGTCGCGACGGACGCGTCCACGATGGCGCGCTGCCCGGCGTCGAGGTGGTCATAGGTGGAGGCCATGCAAGAACCGTAGCAACCGGCGCCGACACCCGGCCCGGGCGGGAGCGGACTCCCGCCCGGGCCGGCCGGGGCTACTTCTTGTGCACGAGGTAGATCGCGCCGGTGGTGACGTCCTCCTCGAGGGCCTCGAGGGTCCGCCCGCGGCTCTCGGGCACCTGGGTGACGACGAAGACCAGGGCGAGGGCGCCGACCACGGCGAACAGGAAGAACGTCCCGGTGATCCCCATCGCGGCCACCATCGAGGGGAAGTAGAGCGAGAGGAACCCGTTGACGACCCAGAGGGCGAACACCGCGACGCCGATGCCGAAGCCGCGCATGTGCAGCGGGAAGATCTCCGAGAGGTAGACCCAGACGGCGATGTTGAGGAAGGTCTGCATCGAGCCGACGAACGCCACCACGAGGAAGAGGATCACGAAGGGCCGGATCGGGTTGCCGACGGGCAGCGCCATCGAGGCGATGCCGATGAGCACGTGGCAGGCCGTGGTGAGCGAGAGGCCGGTGATGAACGTGGTGCGGCGGTCGAGGCGGTCCATCATCTTCAGGGCGATGATGCCGCCGACCACGGCGATGACGCCGGGGGCGATGTTGGCGATCAGCGCGCCGTCCTTGCTGAAGCCGGACTCCGTGAGCACCGTCTGGCCGTAGTACATGATCGAGTTGATGCCGGTGAGCTGCTGGGCCACCCCGAGGCCGATCGCGACCAGGAGGATGCGCAGGAGGTTCTTGTTCGAGAAGATGGCGCGCCAGCCGATCTGGTGGGTCTCGAGCTCCTCCTTGGCGACGAGCTCGACGTCGGCCAGCTCGGCGACGGCCCGGTCGCTGGCACGGACGGTCTGGAGCACGGCCAGCGCCTCGGCACGGCGGCCCTTCTCGACGAGCCAGCGCGGCGACTCGGGCATCCGGAGCATCCCGAAGAACAGCGCGATGGCGGGCAGCGCGCAGATGGCGAACATGATGCGCCAGACGCCGGGGATGGTGCCGAAGACGTTGCCGATCACGGCGTTGATGACGAAGGCCGCGAGCTGGCCGACCACGATCGCGAGCTCGTTGCGGCCGGCGACGGAGCCGCGGATCTCGTAGGGTGCCAGCTCGGCGAGGAAGACCGGAACCACGGTCGAGGCGCCGCCGACCGCGAGGCCGAGGAGGATGCGGCCCAGGACGAGGACCTCGAAGTTCGGGGTGGCCACGACGGCGACGGTGCCGGCGAAGAACAGGACCGCGAGCATGATGATCGTGGTCCGCCGCCCCCAGGTGTCCGAGAGGCGGCCGCCGAAGATCGCGCCGATCGCGGCCGCGAACACGAGCGACGCGGTGACGACGCCCTCGGTGATCGGGGTCAGGCCCAGTTCCGCGGACATCGGGTTCAGCGCGCCGTTGATGACGCCGGTGTCGTAGCCGAAGAGCAGGCCGCCGAAGGTCGCGACGAGAGCGATGAGGCCGAGGCGCTTGGTGTGGGGGCCGGGGACGAGCGCGGGAAGCTTCGTCGCCGACGGTTGGTTGTGTGGTGCTGCCGTAGCGGACATCGGGGGACTCCTTTGTCTGAAGACTGCCGGGCCTGTGACCCGTCTCACTCCAGCCTAACGCGCGAAAGATGACTTTGTAAGGTCATATGGACAACATTTCAAAAAATCTCGGGTGCCTCCAGAGTGGAACGATAGGGCACGTGCCCGCGCCGTCCTCCCCGCAGCCCCCGCGCCCCGCGACACAGGCCGACGTCGCCAGGGAGGTCGGCGTGTCCCGCACCCTGGTCTCCTTCGCCTTCCGCAACGCGCCCGGGGTAAGCGAGGAGACCCGGCATGCGATCTTCGAGGCCGCCCGCCGCCTCGGGTACCGGCCCAACCGGATCGCCGCGGACCTCGCCCGCAAGCACGCCACGACCATCGGCCTCCACCTCCTCGACCTGCACAACGAGGTCTACGCCGACATCTTCGCCGGCGTCCGCGAGGCGCTCGAGGGCTCGGGTGTCCGGGTCATCCTGAGCGTCGGGGACGTGCGGGGCCGGGGAGGGGCCGATCCCGGCGACGAGGTGGGCTCCCTGCTCGAGGCGCGGGTCGGCGTCGTCATCGCCGCGACCCTGACGGGGACGGATGCGAGCGTGCGGGAGGCGGCCGCTGCCGTTCCCATCGTCAGCGTGGCCCGCCGGATCGAGGGCGTGGACAGCGTCTACTCCGACGACGCCGCCGGGGCCCGCGCCGCCACCGGGCACCTGCTGGACCTCGGCCACACGAGGATCGTGCACCTCACCGGGCCGCACTGGGAAGGGCACACCGAGCGGCAGCGCGCCTACCGCGAGAGGATGCACGACGCCGGCCTGCCGCCCCGCGTCCTCGCCGCACCGGAGTTCACCTTCGAGGCGGCGCAGGCCGCCGCGGCCCGGATCCTGGACAGCCCGGACAGGCCGACGGCGGTGTTCGCGCACAACGACCAGCTGGCCCTCGGCGTGCGCGAGGCCGCCGCGGACCTCGGGCTGAGGGTGCCGGAGGACCTCTCCGTGGTGGGCTACGACGATTCCCGCATCGCGCGGCTGGCGGGGATCCGGCTCACGAGCGTGGACCTCGACGCCCACGAGCTCGGAGCCGCCGCGGGGGCCGCGGCGCTCGCGCGGCTCGCGGACCCCTCGGCTCCTGCCGTGGACCGGTGCAGCGCCCCCCGCCTGGTGGTGCGCACCTCGACCGCGCCCCCGCCCGGGTCCGCGCGCGAGATCGAGCACGGCAGGCCCGTCCCGCACCCCTGACTGCTACCGTGAATGCCATGCTGACAGTCATCGGCGAGGGACTCATCGACGTGGTCCGCCGCCCCTCCGGCACCGAGTCGCACCCCGGCGGGAGCCCGCTCAACGTGGCCGTCGGCCTCGCACGCCTGGACCACCCCGTCCAGTTCATCGGACGCTACGGCGACGACGCCAACGGGCGGCTGCTCACCGATCACCTCCACGGCGCCAACGTGCTCGTGGCCCTGCCCGCGGACGGGAGCCCGACCTCTGTCGCGATGGCCGAGCTCGACCACCACGGCGCCGCGAGCTACCACTTCGAGCTCGAATGGCACCTGCCCAGCCTCCGCGACCGGCTCGACGAGCTCCTGGGCCCCACGACCCTCGTGCACACGGGCTCGATCGCCGCGGTCCTCGAGCCCGGCGCCGACCAGGTGCTGCACGCCGTGGAGCGTGCCCGGCCCCGGGCCACCATCTCCTTCGATCCGAACTGCCGCCCGACGATCACGACCGATGCCGACGTGGTGCGCGGCCGGGTCGAGCGGCTCGTGGCCCTCGCCGACGTGGTCAAGGCCTCCGACGAGGACCTCGTCTGGCTCTACCCCGGGGTGGATCCCCTGGACTCCGCCCGCCGTTGGCTCAGCCTGGGCGCCCCCGAGGGGCCCGCGTTCGTGGTCGTCACCCGGGGTGCGCAGGGGCCGTGGGCCGTGTGCCGCGGCGGCGAGGCCTCCGCGCCGGCTCCGAAGGTGCGCGTGGCGGACACGGTCGGAGCCGGGGACTCGTTCATGGCGGCGCTGCTCTCCGCCATCGTGGACCGCGAGCTCGACGGGGCCCAGCGCCGGCCCGAGCTGCGCCGCCTCGACGCCACCGAGCTCGGCCGCATCCTCGACTTCGCCGCGCGCGCCGCCGCGGTGACCGTCTCGCGCCCGGGCGCCAACCCGCCCTCGCGCGCCGAGCTCCGTCCGGGAGGAACGCCATGAGCCAGGAGCCGTTCGTGCTGACCAGCCAGGACCTCGTAGACGGCGCGGAGCTGCCGCGCCCGCAGACCAGCGCCTACTTCGGGCTCGACGGGCAGGACCTCTCCCCCCAGCTGGCATGGAGCGGGGCGCCCGAGGGGACCCGCAGCTTCGCCGTGACCGTCATGGATCCGGACGCTCCCCGCGCGGGCAGCTTCTGCCACTGGGCTGTGGTGGACATCCCCGCCGAGGTCGAGGGGCTGCCCGAGGGGGCCGGCGGGGCACCCGACGGCATGGGTCCGGCCGATTCCGACGCAGGCCTCCCCAACGGCTGCCTCGAACTCCTCAACGACGCCGGCTTCACGGGGTTCGTCGGGGCCGCGCCGCCGCGCGGCTCGGGGCCCCACCGGTACGTGTTCACCGTCCACGCCCTCGACGTGGGCACCGTGCCCGGCACTCCCCGCAGCAAGGGCTCGCGGGTCCTGCGGGACATCGCGGCCCATGAGATCGCGGCCGCGACCATCACCTGCACGTACGAGGTGCGCTGAATGTCCGGCACGGAGGGCGCCCGGGGCGCCGCCGAGCGGCTCATGCGGCTCGTGGCCAGCGACATCGACGGCACCATCCTGCGCCGGGACGGGCGGATCACCGAGCGCACCGTGCAGGCGCTGCACGCGTGCGAGGAGGCCGGCGTCGAGCTCGTCTTCGTCACCGGGCGCCCGGCGCGGTGGCTCACGCCGCTGAGCGAGCAGCTCGGGCATGCCGGTCGGGTGATCTGCTCCAACGGCGCCCTCGTCTACGACCTCGAGACGATGTCCGTGGTCTCCTCGGAGGCCATCCGGCGCGAGACCATGCTGGAGGTCCGCGGCATCATCCAGGGGCTGTTCCCCGAGACGGCGTTCGCGGCGGAGACCCCCGCCGAGTTCGTCATGGAGACCGCGTTCGCGGAGCCCCGGCACCGGTCCCTGCTGGAGCAGGTCCGCCACGGCGACCTCGCCGAGCTGGTTCCGGGGGACGACGTTGTGAAGTTCATGGCGAAGATCGAGGGCATTACCGCCGAGGAGTACCTGCGCGTCGTGGCGCCCCACGTCTCCCACCTCGTCTCCATCACGCACTCGGCCGTGGACCTGACGATGCTCGAGATGGCCCCGCTCGGGGTGAACAAGGCGGTGACGCTCGCCGAGTACGCGCACGCGCTCGGGATAGCGCCTGCCGAGGTGGTCGCGTTCGGGGACATGCCGAACGACGTCGAGATGCTCGCCTGGGCGGGCGAAGGCTACGCGATGTCCTCGGGCCACCCGGAGGCGCTGGCCGCGACGGAGCTGCACGCTCCCGGCATCGAGGACGACGGAGTGGCCCAGGTCCTCGAGCGCAAGCTCGCCTCGGCTGCGGGCGCCCGGCTCCCGCGCTCCGGCACCCTGGCACGGTAGAGGGCGCTCGGCAGAAGGACCGGAGACGCCAGGCCCGGAAACGCCAGGGAGGGCCATGGGCGGGTTGTCCCGCCCATGGCCCTCTCCGCAGGCCTCATCCTGGACCCGGCCGGGGGCCGGGAGGCTGCCCTGCCCTCCGCTAGCGCATCACGCGCGCCGGTGGGACAGCTTCATCGAGCCGATGATGATCAGTACGAGGGCGGCCCACAGAAACATGTAGACGCCGCCGCCGATGTCCACCAGCAGGCCCAGGATGAAGATGGCCAGCATCACGATGCCCCAGATCAACAGTTTCATCGACTACTCCCTTTGATCGCCCAGCATTCTGTCCGAATGCCTCCATTATGGCGGGAGCGGGGGCCGTGGGTGCAGGCGCGCCCGGTCAGACTGCCCTGCGGCCCCTGACGAAGTGCACGATCAGGGCGATGACGGCGAGCACGATGAGAATGTGGACAATGCCTCCGAGGCTCGGAAGCGCGATGAATCCGAGGAGCCAGAGGACGAACAGAATGAGTGCAATCCAGAGCAGCACGGTGATCTCCTAAGGTCGGTTGTACAACGTCTGGTTGTACAGCGATCCATCTCTTTCCCTGCACGTGCGTCATCCAAACAACCTCCTTTCCGCAGTTCTGCGCCCGGCTCCGTTCGCCCCGCGCGATACGCGGCATGCGCGGGACCCCAGCGGCGTTGGGAGAGCATGAGCGAGAACAGCGACGTCGGCGGGCCGGCCGGGGGAATCCCCGCCGGAGGACCGGCCATGGACGCCTACTCCCAAGTCGTCACCGGCGTGGCCCGGCACCTGACCCCCCGCGTCGCCTCGGTGCGGACGGAGCGGGGGGCCGGGAGCGCCGTCGTGCTCACCGCCGAGCGGCATCTCGTGACGAACGCGCACGTGGTCGGACGGCTCAACCACGGCGAGGTGGCGTTCGCGGACGGCACCGTCGGGCCGTTCGCGGTGGTGGGCCGCGACCCGCTCTCCGACCTCGCCGTCCTGCGCAGCGGCGTCGACGTTCCCGAGCCGCCCGAGTTCGGCAACGCGGACACGCTGCTGGTCGGCTCGCTCGTGGTTGCGGTGGGCAGCCCGCTCGGTCTCGAGGGCAGCGTCACCGCTGGCGTGGTCAGCGCGCTGGGGCGGTCCATCCCGGCCCGCGGGCGCACGGCGTCGCGCCTCATCGAGGACGTCATCCAGACCGACGCCGCGCTCAACCCGGGCAACTCGGGCGGGGCCCTCGCGGACTCGCGGGGGCGTGTGGTGGGGATCAACACGGCCGTGGCCGGGTTCGGCCTCGGCCTCGCCGTGCCGGTCAACGCCACGACCCGCCGGATCCTCGACTCCCTCCGCCTCGACGGGCGGGTCCGCCGGGCCTATCTGGGCCTCGTGAGCGTGCCGACGCCGCTCGACGCGCGCTGGGCGGCCCGCACCGGGACGCGGCGGGCGCTGCGCGTCGCCGAGGTGGTGGGCGGGAGCCCCGCCGAGTCGAGCGGCATCCGGGCCGGCGACCTCCTGCTCGCCGTCAACGGCGAACCCCTCAAGGACGCCCAGTCGCTCCAGCGGCACATGTTCGCCGAGGCGGTCGGGCGGCGCACTGAGATCACGGTGCTCCGCGGCGAGGCCATGGTGGACGTCGTCACCGAACCCACCGAGCTCGTGGACTAGAGGGCCACCTGCCCCCGGATGCCCACCACTGTGTCGCCGCCGACCCAGACGTCCGCGCCGTCCGAGGCGATCCGGACCAGGCCGCGGCGGCCGAGGACGGTGCCCTGCTGGGCCACGTACACCGTGGGCGCACGGCCGCTGCCGATGAGCCACTGGGCGAGCCCCGCGTTGAGGCTGCCGGTCACCGGGTCCTCGGGCACGGCCAGATCGGGGCAGAACGCCCGCACCTCGAAGGCGGACCGGCCGCCGGGCGGCCGCGGGCCGATCACCCCCACCTGGTAGCCGCCCATGGCAGCGAAGTCCGGCTGCAGGCCGAGCACGGTGTCAGCGTCGCGGAGGAGGAGCCCCACCCAGCCCGGACCGTTGTCCACCCAGGCGGCCGCGACGACCTCCTCGGGGGCGAGCCCCAGCGAGGCTGCCACGGCGGCCAGATCGGCCTCGTCCACCGGTCCCGAGCGCAGGAGGTCCGGGGCGGCGAAGGCGAGCCCCCCGCCGTCGTCCTTCACGGTCACGAGGCCCACGCCGCACTCCTGCACCACCCGCCCTCCGACCGCCGGCACGCCGCCGGCCTCGAGCCAGGCACGCGCCGAGCCGAGCGTGGGGTGGCCGGCGAACGGCAGTTCGCCGCCCGGGGTGAAGATGCGGAGGCGGTAGTCGGCGCCCGGCTGCGTCGGCGCGAGCAGGAAGGTGGTCTCCGAGAGATTGGTCCAGCGGGCGAACGCGGCCATCTCCTCGGCGCCGATCCCGTCGGCATCGTGCACTACGGCCACCGGGTTGCCGCGCAGGAACTCCGAGGTGAACACGTCGACCTGGCTGAACCGCCTCACAGGACCTCGACGCCGTCCTCGAGCTCGAGCGTGCGGGCCTCGGCGAGGCCCGTGAGCGCGGCCTCGATGTGCCGGGCGCCGTGGTCGCCGAAGTACTCCCCGAACTCCTCCTCGCCCACGAACCGCCACTCCGTGAGCTCCTCCTCCTGGAGGGTGACCGGGGCGCCCGCGGGGAGCGAGCCGCCGTCGTACAGGAAGCTCAGCCCGTCCCCGACCGGGTCCGGGAAGGCCGAGTGTGCGATCAGCAGGAGCGCCCCGGGCTCGATGTCGAGCCCGAGCTCCTCGCGGCCCTCGCGGCGGGCGGCCTTGCGCGGCGCCTCGCCCGGGTCCACCGTGCCCCCGGGCAGCAGCCAGCCGTCCCGGTAGTTGGGCTTGACGGCGAGGACGCGGCCGTCCCCGTCGCGGATCACCAGGCCGGCGGCGACCCGCCGTCGTGGAAGCGTGCGGAAGTACTCGCGGCTCGCGGCGCTCAGCTCCATGCCGCCAGCCTACTCGGGGGGCGGTAGCGTGGGGCCGTGCCGTTCCTCCACCCGGCCCCCATGGCCTTCGCGCACCGCGGCTTCTCCCCCGAGGGGCTCGAGAACACGCTCACCGCGTTCCGCGCCGCATGGGACCTCGGCTTCACCCACCTCGAGACGGACCTGAGGGCCACGCGCGACGGCGCGCTGGTCGCCTTCCACGACGAGCGCCTGGACCGCGTCACAGACCGGACCGGGGTGCTGGCCGAGCTGGACTTCTCCGCCGTGGCCGCGGCGCGGATCGGCGCCTCCGAGCGCGTGCCCCTGTTCTCCGACCTCGTCGAGGAGCTGCCGGGGGCGTACGTCAACGTGGACGTGAAGTCGGCCGACGCCGTGGCGCCCCTCGCCGCGCTCATCGAGCGGATGGGCCTGCACGACCGCGTGCTCGTCACCTCGTTCTCCGACACGCGCCGCCGCGCCGTGCTGTCCCGGCTCTCCCGGCCGGTGGCGTCCTCCTCCGGCATCGAGTCCGCGGCCGTGATGCGGCTCCTCGGGGGGCGGCTGCCGGAGGCGCTGCTGCGCCGCGCGCTCGGCGGCATCGGCGCGCTCCAGGTGCCCGAGCGCTTCCGGGGCCTGCGCGTGCCCACCCCGGGGTTCGTGGCACGCGCCCACCGGCTCGGCCTGCAGGTGCACGTGTGGACGGTCAATGAGCCCGCGGACATGCACCGTCTCCTGGACGCCGGGGTGGACGGACTCCTCACCGACCGGGCCGACGTCCTCCGCGGCGTGCTCCGCGCGCGCGGGGCATGGCCCCCGCCTGGCCGCTGAGGGGTCTCTGGCGCCCACGTGCGGGGTCTCTGGCGCCCACGTGCGGGGTCTCTGGCGCCCGCCTGTGCGGTCCCAGCGCGGAGGCGAGCGGCGCGCCGCCCTCAGGTGCCGTCGTCGGCCGCCGAGGAGCCCTCCGCGACGGCGCGCTCGATGCGCCGGTCCGGCACGATCCACAGGGTCGCGACCGCCACGTAGGCGGCCACGCTGATCCACACCGAGGCGAAGGCCCCGGCGCACCCGGCCACGTAGAGGGCCATGGACCACTTGCCCTTGGCGTCGTTGCGGATGGCCCGGGCGAGACGGCTCCCGGCGCCCTGGAGGCGGATGAGCCGGGTCTGGAGGAGCGTGTACGAGACCGCGGCGGCCAGCAGGTTGATCCCGTACACGAGCACCGGCAGCTCCGCGAGGCTGCTCTCGTCCATCCACCGCGTGGTGAACGGGACCACCGACAGCCAGAACAGCAGGTTCAGGTTGGCCCACAGGGCGCCGCCGTCGATCCTGCGGGTCAGGTGCATGAGGTGGTGGTGGTTGGTCCAGTAGATCCCGATGTACACGAAGCTGAGCACGTACGTGAGCAGCGTCGGCAGGACCGCGGCGAGCCCATGCAGGTCCGGGGTCTCGGGGGTCTTGAGCTCCAGCACCATGATGGTGATGGCGATGGCGAGGACGCCGTCGCTGAACGCCTCGACGCGGTTTGTCTCCACGCGGACATTGTGTCAGCGGGTACTGGCAGGATGGTGCAATGCGCATCCTCATCGCCCCCGACAAGTTCAAAGGCTCGCTCACGGCCGCCGAGGCCGCCGACGCCATGGCCGAGGGCGCGCTGGCCGTGTACCCCGACGCCGAGATCGTCCGGGTCCCCGTGGCCGACGGCGGCGAGGGCACCCTCGAGGCGGCCGTCGCCGCCGGCTTCGAGGAGCGCATCCGCGCCGTCACCGGGCCGCTCATCAAGCCCGTCGGGGCAGCATGGGCGCTGCGCGGCGCCACCGCCGTGATCGAGACCGCGCAGGCCTCCGGGCTCGCGGCGCTCGGCGCGGACCCCGACCCCGGGACCGCCGGCCGCGCCCACTCCTACGGCGCCGGCCAGCTCATCGCGGCAGCCCTGGACGCCGGCGCCACCGAGATCGTGCTCGGGCTCGGCGGCTCCGCGATGACCGACGGCGGCTCCGGCGCCCTCCGCGCGCTCGGGCTCCGGCCGCTCGACGCAGCCGGGAACGTGGTGCCGCTCGGCGGGGCCGCGCTCGCGGACATCGCCTCCCTCGACGACTCCGCCCTCGACCCCAGGCTCGCGGCGGCCACGCTGCGCATCGCCGTGGACGTCCGCAACCCGCTCATCGGGCCGGACGGCGCGGCCCACGTCTTCGGCCCGCAGAAGGGCGCGGATCTCGAGACGGTCGAGGCGCTCGACGCCGGCCTGCGCACCTGGGCGAAGGTGCTCGCCGGGGCGACGGGGCGCGACGTCGATGTGCCCGGCGCGGGCGCGGCCGGCGGCTTCCCCGCGGGGTTCCTGGCCTTCACCGGGGCGCGGCTCGAGAGCGGGTTCGACCTCGTGGCCGAGCTCGTGGGGCTCGACGCCCGCCTGGCCGGGGCCGACCTCGTGATCACGGGGGAGGGCTCGCTCGACGGGCAGTCGCTCACCGGCAAGGCGCCGATCGCCCTCGCCGACCGCGCGCGGGACCGGGGCATCCCCGTCATCGCGGTGGCCGGCCGCATCCTTGCGGAGCCGGGTCAGCTCGCCGAGCACGGGATCGAGGCCGCGGGCGCGCTCGTGGACCTCGCGCCGAGCCCGGCGGACGCGATCGCCCACGCGGCCCAGTACGTCCGCCGCGCGGTCGCTGAGCTCCTCGCCGGCGCCTGACGCGGGTCCCCTCGGCAGATTCTGCCCCGGGTTTCGGTCAATGCCCCGCGCCGAAGCGCGGGGTTCTGTCCGCAAGGCAGGGTCGTCCCCGCCGGGGGCTCCTACCGCCTCTGCGCGTCCAGGGCGTCGAGCTGCAGAACGAGCCACGGGCTGAACGCGTAGGGCGCGGCGGCGACGGCGGCGCGGAAGTCGGCCGAGTCGGACCACGCCCACTCGGCGACCTCGTCCGGATTGCCCTGGGGGTCCGCGGCGGCGACTGCCCGGAAGACCGGGCAGACCTCGTACTCGACGATCCCGGAGGCGTCCACCGCCCGGTAGCGGAAGTCGGGCAGGACCGGCTCGATCGAGTGGACCTCGAGGCCGAGTTCCTGCTCCGCCCGGCGCCGGATGGCGTCCTCGAAGGCTTCGCCGGGGGCGGGGTGGCCGCAGAACGCGTTGGTCCAGACCCCGGGCCAGGTCTTCTTGGCGAGGGCCCGACGAGTCACGAGCACGCGGCCGTCCGCGCCGAACACGTGGCACGAGAACGCGAGGTGCAGCGGGGTGCTCTCGGTGTGGATGGTCGCCTTCGGGGCGGTGCCCAGCGGGGTCCCGTCCTCGTCGACGAGTTGGACGAGCTCTTCCGTGGGGGTGTCAGCCATGGGGCCATTCTTCCAGCAGGGGCGCGGCTCAGCGGTTGCGGACGGCGGGCTCGGTAGCGTCGTCGGTTGCGGTGCCGCGCCAGCGGGCGAGCGCGCTCATGCCGTGGAAGACGACGAGGGCGGCGGCCGAGCCGAGCGCGATCCCGGCGAAGGCAAGGTCGCCGACCTTCCACGTGTAGTCCGCGATGCCGACGATCAGCGCCACAGCGGCCGTGGTGATGTTCACGGGGTTGGAGAAGTTGACCCGGTTCTGCACCCAGATCTTCACGCCGAGCACGCCGATCATGCCGTAGAGCATCGTGGCCGCGCCCCCGAGCACTCCGGCCGGGACGGTGGCGATGAGCTCGCCGAACTTGGGCGAGAAGCTCAGCAGCAGCGCGGTGACGCCTGCGACCCAGTAGGCGGCCGTCGAGTAGACCTTGGTCGCGGCCATCACGCCGATGTTCTCGGCGTAGGTGGTGGTGCCCGAGCCGCCGCCGAGGCCGGCGAGGACGGTCGCGGCGCCGTCGGCCATGAGCGCGCGCCCGGCCATGTCGTCCAGGTTTGCCCCGGTCATGGCGGCGACGCTCTTCACGTGCCCCACGTTCTCGGCGACGAGCACGAGGACCACGGGCACGAACAGGCCGAGCACGCCGAAGTGGAAGGCGGGGGTCTGGAAGTGGGGCAGCCCGATCCAGGCGGCGGCGTCGATCTTCGAGAAGTCCACCTCGCCGCGCCACACGGCCACGATGTACCCGACCACCACGCCGATGAGGATGCTCAGGCGGCCCAGGATCCCGCGGAAGAGCACGGAGACGAGGATGATCGCCAGCAGCGTCACGAGCGCGGTGACGGGCGCGGCATCGAAGTTCTGCTTCGCCGCCGGAGCCAGGTTGAGGCCGATCAGCGCGACGATCGTGCCGGTCACCACCGGGGGCATCACCACGTTGATCCAGTGCGCCCCGAAGGCCTGCACCACGGCACCCACGGCCGCGAGCACCGCGCCCGCCACCACCACGCCGCCGAGCGCCCCCGCGACGCCGAACTGCTGCTGCGAGGCGAGGATCGGGGCGATGAATGCGAACGAGGACCCCAGGTAGCTGGGCACCCGCCCGCGCGTGACCAGGAGGAACAGGAGGGTGCCGATGCCCGAGAAGAACAGGGTCGTGGCAGGCGGCATGTGCGTCAGGATCGGCACGAGGAACGTCGCACCGAACATCGCGACGACGTGCTGCAGACCCACCCCGATGGTGATCGGCCACGCGAGCCGCTCGCCAGGGGACACCACCTCGCCGGGACGGACGGAGCGGCCGTCGCCGTGGAGCTTCCATCTGGTTCCGAGCAGGCTCATGGGGCGCCTTCCAAGCGTGGGGGGGAGCGGGGATGCCGCAGGACATCCTACCGCCGGCCGGAAGCGCGGCCGCGATGTGGGCAACCTCACCCCGCGGTAGGGGATGCCTGCAGCACGTTCGGGGGTTGTCACCTTGATGGAGGCGGCCGCCGGGCCGCCGTGAGGAGACACGCATGAGCATCGCCCACCAGGAAGCTGCGCTCGACGCCGAAGCCGTCAACGCCCTCTTCGTCGAGGCCCGCACCGCCAACACCTTCACCGGCGAGGTGACCGACGAGCAGGCGCAGGCCATCTACGAGCTCGCCAAGTTCGGCCCCACCGCCTTCAACAACCAGCCGATGCGCGTCACGTACGTCCGCACGCCCGAGGCGCGCGAGCGCCTCGTGTCCCACATGAGCCGCGGCAACCAGGAGAAGACCCTCGCCGCGCCGCTCGTGGCCGTCCTCTCCTTCGACACCGAGTGGCACGAGCGCTTCGAGACGTTCCTCCCGCAGGCCGCCGGGCTGAAGTCGATGTTCGACGACGACGTGGTCCGCTACGGCACCGGTCGCGACAACGCGCACCTCCAGGCCGGGTACTTCATCCTCGCCGTGCGCTCGCTGGGGCTCGCCGCCGGTCCGATGACCGGGGCGGACTTCTCCGCGATCGACGCGGACTTCTTCCCGGAGGGCGGCCGCAAGAGCTTCCTCGTGGTCAACATCGGCCGCCCGGGCGAGGACGCCTGGGGCCCCGCGAAGACCAAGTTCGCCTACGAGGACGTCGTCGAGACCATCTGATCCGGCAGTCCACCACAAGGATCTGGCCGCCTGCCCCGCAAGGGGCCGGCGGCCAGATCCTCTTCTGCCGGGCGCGGCTAGTTCTTCGGGGCGACTGCCGGGTGCGAGCCTGTGGTCGGAGCTGGTGAGCGCCGCGGCAGGCGCCGCGACGGACGGGGCCGGGAGGCCGGCGCCTCGGCGCCAGCGTCGCGACTCGGTGCGGTCGCCGGCTGCGGTGCGCGCCCGCCGTCGTGCGCGGAAGGTGGCCCAGGGACGCCGGCGGGCGACCCAGCGTCCGGGGTGCCGAGGGCGGCAGCCGCACGCGCAGCGCGCCGCTCGGCCCAGACGGCCCGGACCTGCTCGCGGAGGGTCCCCTCGCCCCAGCGCGCCAGCGCCCAGATGCCCACGGCGCCCGCCGCGAGCGCTGCGAGGCCGCCGGCCAGCACAGCCCAGCGGGTGCCGACCGCATTCGCGAGCCAGCCCACGAGCGGGGCGCCGATTGGCGTGCCGCCCTGGATCACCGCCATGTACAGGGCGAGGACGCGGCCCCGGTACTGGGGCTCCGTGGTGAGCTGCACGATCGTGTTGGCGCTGTTGAGGAAGGTCAGCGCCGTGACGCCGACGAACACGAGGACCACGGCGTACGAGACGTAGCCGGGCATGGCGGCCGCGACGATCGTGGAGACGCCGAGCCCCACCGCGGCACCCACGAGGAGCGTGAGCCGGGGCTGCTTCCGGCGTGCCGCCAGGAGCGCGCCCCCGAGCGTGCCGATGGCCTGGATGGAGCCGAGGAGGCCGTAGGCGTCGGCGCCGGTGTGGAACACGTCGGCCGCCATGAGCGCGTTGGTGACCTGGAAGTTGAGCGTGAAGGTGCCAACGAGCCCCGCCATCACCAGGATGAGCAGGATCCGCGGCTCGGTCCGCACGTAGCGCACGCCGGCCATGATCTGGCCCTTGCCCCGCGCCAGCGGCGGCGTGCGGTGCAGGAGGTCGACCCGCAGGCGGGTGAGCGAGAACAGGACGCCGAGGAAGGTCGCAGCGTTGAGCATGAACACCCAGCCTGTGCCGATGAGGCCGATCAGCACGCCGGCGACCCCGGGCCCTGCGAGCCGGGCGAGGTTGAAGGACGCCGAGTTGAGCGCCACGGCGTTGGGCACGTCTGCCCGGCCCACGAGCTCCGAGACGAAGGCCTGGCGCGGCGGGGCGTCGAAGGCACTGGCCACGCCGAGCAGCAGCGCGATCGCGTAGATGTGCCAGAGCTGGGCGACGCCGGTGAGCACGAGGACGCCCTGCACGAGCGCGAGCAGCCCCATCGCGGTCTGCGTGGCGAGGAGGAGCTTGCGCTTGTCGAGGCGGTCGCCGAGGAGGCCCGCGTAGGGGCCGAGGAGCAGGATCGGCAGGAACTGCAGGCCGGTGGTGATGCCCACGGCAGCGCCGTCATGGTTGGTGAGCTGGGTCAGGACGAGCCAGTCCTGGGCCACGCGCTGCATCCAGGTCCCCACATTGGAGACGAGGGCGCCCGCTGCCCAGAGGCGGTAGTTGGGGTGCTGGAGTGCGCGGAACATGCTGCTCATCGGGCGGTCATCTCCAGCAGCAGCTCGGCGGCGCGGTGCAGGGCGGCCTGGTCCCCGGGCGGGAGCGCGTCGAGGCGGCTCGCGAGCCAGGCAGACCGCAGGCGACGGGACTCCTCGAGGACCGCGCGGCCGGAATCGGTGAGTCCGACGACGACGAGCCGCCCGTCCGTCGGGTGTTCCGTCCGCGCGACGAGCCCGCTGTCGCACAGGTGGTTCACGGTGCGCGTCATGCTGGGCGCCTGCACGTGCTCGATGTCGGCCAGCTGCCGCATGGTGAGCGGCCCGCGCTTCCCCAGGACGGACAGCACCGAGTTCTGGCCGGGGCTCACCACATCGCTCGTCGCCTGCGTGCGCAGGATGCGGGAGGTGCGCATGACGGCGACGCGCAGTTCCGCGGCGAGCTCGAGGATGTCGGGAGATGCGGAGGTGGCTGGTTCAACGTCGGCAAGGTTCGGGGGAGTCATCGATACTTAGCATAGCTCATTAGCCGTGCTAAGGATATGATCGCGGTCACCCCACGACGATCTGGGGGCCACCCATGGAGGCCACGCGAGGTGACTCCCAGGAGGTGACCCCCAGAAGGTGACTTTCAGAGGGTCAGGCGATGACGGAGTCGACGAGCGCCTTCGCCTCGGCCTGGACCTGCTTGAGGTGGTCGGCGCCCTTGAACGACTCGGCGTAGATCTTGTACACGTCCTCGGTACCGGACGGGCGGGCCGCGAACCACGCGTGCTCGGTGGTGACCTTCAGCCCGCCGATCTTCGCACCGTTCCCGGGCGCCTCCGTGAGCTTGGCGGTGATGGGCTCGCCGGCGAGCTCGGTCGCGGTCACGTCGCCCGCGGACAGCTTGCCGAGCTTCGCCTTCTGCTCCCGGGTCGCCGCGGCGTCGATCCTCGCGTACGACGGCGAGCCGTACTTCGCGGTCAGCTCGCCGTAGAGCTCGCTCGGCGACTTCCCCGTCACGGCCCTGATCTCCGAGGCCAGGAGGTTCAGGAGGATGCCGTCCTTGTCCGTGGTCCAGACGCCGCCGTCCCGCTTGACGAAGCTCGCCCCCGCCGACTCCTCGCCGCCGAACGCGCCCTGGCCGGAGAGCAGGCCCGGCACAAACCACTTGAAGCCCACGGGCACCTCGACGAGCTTCTTCCCGAGCCCCTCGGCCACGCGGTCGATCATGGACGAGCTCACGAGGGTCTTGCCCACCACGGTGTCCGGGCGCCAGCCGGTGCGGTGGCGGTAGAGGTAGTCGATGGCCACCGAGAGGTAGTGGTTCGGGTTCATGAGCCCGCCGTCGGGGGTGACGATGCCGTGCCGGTCGGCGTCCGCGTCGTTGCCCGTGGCGATGTCGTAGCCCGCGCCCTGGGAGACCTTCTGGATGAGCGAGGCCATGGCGAACGGCGACGAGCAGTCCATGCGGATCTTCTCGTCCCAGTCCAGCGTCATGAAGGCCCACTGGGGATCCACGGTCGGGTTCACCACGGTCAGGTCGAGGTGGTGGCGCTCGCCGATCTCGCCCCAGTAGTCCACCGAGGCCCCGCCCATCGGGTCCGCGCCGATGCGCACGCCGGCGTTGCGGATCGCCTCGATGTCGAGCACGAGGGGAAGGTCGTCGACGTAGGAGGAGAGGAAGTCGAACTGGCCCGTGGAGTCCGCGGCGAGCGCGTCCGCGAGCTGGATGCGCCGCACGCCCGCGAGGTCCGCCTCCAGGAGCTCGTTGGCGCGGTTGGCAATCCATCCGGTCGCGTCGGTGTCCGCGGGGCCGCCGTGCGGCGGGTTGTACTTGAAGCCGCCGTCCGAGGGCGGGTTGTGGCTCGGGGTCACCACGATCCCGTCCGCCCGGCCCGGGTCGTCCTCGGCGCGGCCGGCGTTGTACTTGAGGATCGCGTGGCTAGCGGACGGGGTCGGCGTATAGCCGTGGCGCGCGTCGACGAGGACCTGCACGCCGTTCGCGGCGAGGACCTCGAGCGCGGTGTTCGTCGCGGGCTCGGAGAGGGCGTGGGTGTCCTTCGCGAGGAACAGGGGGCCCTGGATGCCCTGCCCGGCGCGGTACTCCACGATCGCCTGGGTGATCGCGGCGATGTGCTTCTCGTTGAACGAGGCCTTGAGGCTCGAGCCGCGGTGGCCGGACGTCCCGAAGGCCACACGCTGGCCCGGGTCGCTCAGGTCCGGGGACACGTCGTAGTACGCGTCGAGGAGCGCGGTGATGTCCACGAGGTCACTGGGGAGGGCTACGGTGCCTGCTCGGTTCGCCATGTGCCTAGCTTTGCAGAGAAGGCCAACAAAGGGTGGCGACTCGGTGAAGATTTCGCCCCGTCTCCCGCGCGGCGGGACTACTGCCCCTCGGCGAGGACCTTCTCGGCCAGCTGCCGCAGGGCGCCCCGCAGCGTGGCGTCGGGGACCTCGAAGCGTTCGCGCCCGAACCGCAGGCTCCACTGGAAGGCGTCCCGGACGTGCGGGGCGGCCGCCGCCCCGGGCGTTTCGGGCAGGCGCCCCCGCTCGCTGCGCGCCTGGCGGTACAGGGTGGCCCACTCGGCGTCGGCGGGCTCCCGCGCCCCACGCACCCTGAACTCGACGCGGCCGCGGCGCGGGATGCCGGCGACGCCGCCCGAGCGGATGACCTCGACCCTCATCGCCCCTCCTGGCGTCCTGGCCCCGGCCTCCTCCTCGGAGCCGGGGCGCCGGTCCCGGTGAGCCGCACCGTGATCCCGACTCCGCGCCATCCGGCGCGCACGGCCTTCTCCTCGGCGGACTCGCGTCCGAACAGCGTCCGGGCCACACGCACAGTCTCCCGTGCGAACCCGCGGAAGTCGACGTCGACGGGGAGCCTGCCCTGCGCGACGGTCTCGAGCCAGACGCGGCCCGCCCGCTCCCACGCGCGGCCCCCGAGCGCCTCGGCGGCGAGGTAGAAGGCCCGGTTGGGGATGCCGGAGTTCAGGTGGACGCCCCCGTTGTCCTGGCGGGTGCGCACGTACCCGTCCATGTGGTCCGGCTGCGGGTCCCGGCCCAGCGCCGGGTCGTCGTAGGCGGTGCCGGGAGCCTTCAGGGACCGGACCCCCGACCCCGCGATCCCGGGCAGGAAGATCCCGGGCCCCACGATCCACGTCGCCGTCTCGGCGGTGTCCCCGCGCGAGAACTGGTCCACGAGCACGCCGAACACATCCGCGAAGGACTCGTTGAGGGCCCCGGACTGGCCCTCGTAGGCGAGGTCCGTGGTGTGCTGCAGCAGGCCGTGGCCCAGCTCGTGGGCGATGATGCTCAGCGATCCAGTGAAGGAGCCGAATACCTTTCCGTCGCCGTCGCCGAAGACCATGCGGGACCCGTCCCAGAACGCGTTGTCGTAGCCCACGCCGTAGTGGACGGTGCCTTCGAGGGGGAACCCTGCGCCGTCGATGCTCGACCGGCCGAGGACCTGCTCGAGGAACCGGTAGGTCTCGCCGAACCCGTCGTACGCCCGGTTGGCATCCGCATCCGCCACCGGGTCCTGGCCCTCCTTGCGCACGAGCCGCCCGGGGAGGTCTTCGCCGGCCTCCGCGTCGCTGATCTCGCGGTGGAGCGTTCCCGGGGCGACGCGCAGGCCGCGCTGGTCCTCGCGCGGACGTGCCCGGCGCCGCTCGCGGAGGCGGGCGTCCTCGAGCAGGGTCTGGCGTGCGAGCTCGGCGACGGCCTCGAGGCCGCGCACGTCCGCCGCGAATCCATTGGCCGGACCCTGCCCCGAGAGCGCCCGGGCCCGCCGTTCGCCGAAGCCCGCGAGGCGCTCGAGCAGGTACGGTGGCACCGCGCCCTGATGGCCCGGGCGGCTGGTCGTTGCTGCTCGGTACGTGCTGGACATCATCGTTCCCCTTCCGCTGCGAGATGCGCCCAGCATGGCGCCGGGCACCGACAGTTCTCGGACCCCTCCGAGCGGGTCCGGCGGGTACGCTGGGACCAGGGACCAGGCACGGAGTCGGGGAGGGGCATCGATGTCGGATCAGCCGGAGCGCCGGGACGAGGACGCACCGCAGGAAGGGCAGCCGGACACGGCAGGCGCCGCAGACGCCGGGCGCGCCGAGCGGCCCCGCTACACCCCGCCGTCGTACGTCCCGCCGATCACCCTGGACAAGGACCGCGGCAACCCCACCGAGCCGATTCCCTCCAACCCGACCGAGCCGCTCCCGCCGGGTGCCCCGCCCCGCCCGGGGACGCCCCAGCAGCCGGCCGGCCTCCCCACGCCCGGCTACCAGCCCCCCGGCTTCGGAGCGTCCGCCCACCAGCCGCCCGCCCATCAGGGGCCCGCCTATCAGAATGCCCCCCACACCGGCCCCGCCTATCCCGGCACCGCCTATCCTCCGGGGGCGTATCCGGGCCAGGGCTATGCCGCCCAGCCCTACCCGGGCTCGCCCGGCCAGCCGTACTACGCTGCCCAGGCGCCGCGCGGGCTGAGCATCGCCGCGATGGTGTGCGGCATCTCCGTGTTCGTGGGCTTCGGCTTCCTCGTCCTGCCGCAGATCGCCGCGGTGGTCCTCGGGCACCTCGGCCTCGCCCGGGAACCCGCGGGCCGCGGCATGGCCCTCGCCGGGCTCATCATGGGCTACGTCGGCATCGCGCTGACGCTTGCGTTCCTCGCGTTCTTCATCCTCGTGCTCAGCATGGCCCCGGCCCGCTCCAACTACTGACCGCGGCCCCGCTGACAAGCCCCCGGCCCCCGAGCCCCGGGGGCGGGCACGTGGAGCAGCCGCGCCACCTGCAGCAGCAGCCTCTCCGCACCTGGCTTCCCCACGGCCTGCACGCCCATCGGCAGCCCGGCCTCGGTCCAGTGCGTCGTCGCCACCACGGCCGGCAGCCCGCAGACGTTCACCCAGGAGGACCAGGGAGCGAACTCGCACTGGCGGCGGTAGTCGTCGTCGGCCGTCCCGCGCCACTCGGGGCCGGCGAACCAGCCCACCGGCCGCGGCGTCTGGGCCAGCGCGGGGGACAGCAGGATGTCCCACTCGGAGAGCTGGGCCAGCATGTCGCGCTCGAACTGGCGCAGGAAGGCCAGCGCCTCGTCCAGCTTCGCCGGGGAGCGCTGCTGTGCCCGGCGGCGGAAGGCGCGCGTGAGCGGGGTCAGGAGCGGCTCCCTCTCGGGGCGGATCCTCGCGGTCCCGACCCCCGCCGTCCACGCGGCGGTGAAGGCGTCCGGGTAGCGGTTGTCGAACCGCGGGTCGGCCTCGGCCACGAGGTGCCCGGCCGCAGCCAGCTCCTCCGCTCCCCGGCGCAGCGCCTCGAGGGCCTCGGGCTCGGGCTCGATGCGGTAGCGCGCGTCCCACGGGCTCGACAGCCCCACCGCGACCCTGAGCCGCCCCGGTCGACGCACGACGGCGTCCGCGAACGTCCCGGTGTGCCTGCCGTGATGCGGGTGGCCGCCTCCCGCGGCCCCTGCGGGATGGGTCCCGGCCACGAGCGCGTCGAGGAGCAGCGCGGAGTCCTCCGCGGACCGCGCGAGCGGGCCGGCCACGACGAGCCGCGCGGCGTCCCCCGCGCTCTGCCCGGCGGGGATGAGCCCGCGGCCGGCCTTGAGCCCCACGATCCCGCACGCCGCGGCGGGGATGCGCACGGACCCGCCGCCGTCGGACCCGGGGGCGAAG
The DNA here is from genome assembly GCF_054782415.1 of Sinomonas soli. NCBI lineage: Bacteria > Bacillati > Actinomycetota > Actinomycetes > Micrococcales > Micrococcaceae > Sinomonas > Sinomonas soli. The sequence goes on from NZ_BAAGSN010000015.1 coordinate 330,586, forward strand.
GGCACGAGGCCCGCGGCGACGGCCGCCGCCGAGCCGCCGGAGGACCCGCCGGAGCTGAGGGCGGGCCCGTGCGGGTTGCGCGACGGGGGTGCGATCCGGTTCTCCGAATAGGCCGTGAGCCCGAATTCGGGCACCTGGGTCTTGCCCAGGGACACCACGCCGGCCGAGCGCAGGAGGGCCACGACGGGGGAGTCCTCGGGCGCGGGCCGGGGGTCGAGGGCCGCCGAGCCGTGGGTCGTCGGCACCCCGGCGACGTCGGCCAGGTCCTTGAACGCGGTGGGCATCCCGTGCAGCGGCGGCAGCTCGCCGAGGCGTCCCGAGCGGGCGAGGCGCGCGTGCAGCGCGTCGGCGGCAGCAGCGGCGTCGTGCGCCTGCTGGGCGGTGACGGTCACGAAGGCGCCGAGGAGGCCGTTGTGCGCCTCGATCCGGGACAGGAAGTGCGCCACGGCCTCCCGGGCCGAGAGCTCGCCGGAGCGGAGCGCGTCGCGGAGGGCCACGGCGCCCAGGGCTGCGATCCCGGCGTCGACTGTCACCGGGCCACTATAGGCTGGAGGGACAAGCATCTCCGGAGGCGAAGAATGTCTGATTTCGAGACCGTCCGCGTCGACGCGCTGCCGGCGGACGGCACCCTGCTCGACGTGCGCGAGGACTACGAGTGGGAGGCCGGCCACGCCGAGGGCGCCGTGCACATCCCGCTCGAGCAGCTGCCGGCGCGGCTCGACGAGCTGGACCCGGACGACGACCTGCTCGTCATCTGCCGCACGGGCGGCCGCTCGGCCCGGGCCACCCAGTGGCTCGTCGCGAACGGCTACTCGGCGGTCAACGTGGCCGGCGGCATGGACGCGTGGCTCACCGCGGGCCGGCCGCTCGTGGCCGAGAACGGCCAGCCCCCCACGGTGCTCTGAGCCGTGCGGTACACCTTCCTGGGTCCCGAGGGGACCTTCACCGAGGCCGCCCTCCTCAAGGTCCCCGGCGCCCGCGAGGCGGCGCGCGTGCCCGCCACCACCGTCAACGCGGCGCTCGACGCCGTCCGCGCCGGCACCGCGGACGCCGCCATGGTCCCGATCGAGAACTCGGTCGAGGGCGGCGTCACCGCGACCCTCGACGCGATCGCCACCGGCCCCGAGCTGCGCATCGTGCGCGAGGAGGTCGTGCCCATCACGTTCGTGCTCGTCGCCCGGCCCGGCACGCGGGCCGCTGACGTGCGGCGCATCTCCACCCACGGCCATGCGTGGGCGCAGTGCCGGGGCTGGGCTGCAGCGAACGCGCCCGACGCCGTCCACCTCGCCGCGAGCTCGACCGCGGCGGGGGCGCTGGCCCTCCTCGACCCCGCCTCCCGCCCCGGCGACGCCGCGATCTGCGCGCCCATCGTGGCCGAGGAGCACCCCGAGCTCGAAGTCCTCGCCGCCGACATCGGCGACAACCCCGGAGCGGTCACGCGCTTCGTCCTCGTGTCCAGCCCGGGCCCTCTGCCGCCGCGCACCGGGGCGGACAAGACGTCTGTGGCCGTGCCGCTGCCCGAGGACCGGGCCGGGGCGCTCATGGAGATCCTCGAGCAGTTCGCCGCCCGTGGCGTGAACCTCTCCCGCATCGAGTCCCGGCCCACCGGCCGGTACCTCGGGCACTACTTCTTCTCGATCGATGTGGACGGGCACATCCAGGACGCCCGCATCGCCGACGCGCTCGCGGGCCTTCACCGCATCAGCCCGCAGATCCGCTTCCTCGGCTCCTACCCGCGGGCCGACGGCGCGCGGCCTGTCGTGCGGGACCATGTCACCGACCACGCCTTCGCCTCCGCGCGCGGCTGGGTCGACGGGATCCTCGGCGGCGAGCCCGATGGCTGAGGGCGCCGCGAGGACGGGCGGGGGCGAGGCGCGCTTCCTGGCCGCCTACTTCGGCCGCATCGGCTATGCGGGGGGTGCCGCCCCGACGCTCGCGAACATCGCAGCCGTCCACGCCCACCACACGCGCGCCATCCCGTTCGAGAACCTCTCGCCCGCCACCGGTGCGCCCGTCGACATCACGGACGAGGGCATCGAGGCCGCCCTCGTGGCGCGCCGCCGCGGGGGCTACTGCTTCCAGCACGCCGGGCTGCTCTCCCGCGCCCTCGCGGCGATGGGCGCGGGCGGTGTCGAGAACCACCTGGGCCGGGTCTACTGGGGCCGCGAGCCGGGGACCGGGGCGCCCGCCCGCACGCACCAGGCCACCGTGGTCGAGGCCGAGGGCGCCCGCTACCTCGTCGACGCCGGCTTCGGCGGGTTCAACCCCTCGGGCCTCCTCCCGCTCGGGCTCGCCGCGGAGGAGTCCGCAGTCGCGACGCCGCTCGGGACCTTCCGCGTGGTCGACGTCGCCGCGGCCGGCCTGCCTGCAGGCGACACGGCCGGCGTCGACCTCATGGTCCAGGCGCGGCTGGGGGAGCGCTGGGCCAACCTGTACGGGGTCGGCCTCGGCGCCCACGCCCCGGCCGACTTCCACGTCGCCAACTGGTACGTCTCGACCTCGGCCGCCCCGCCGTTCACGCGCTCGCTCATGTTCTCGATCCGCACCGAGACCGAGCGGGTCACCCTTGCCAACCTCGAGCTCGGGGTGCGCACGTACACGCCGGATGGGGCGTCCGCCGCCAGCCGGCGCACGCTCGGCAGCGCCGACGAGCTCCGCGAGGCGGCCCGCGAGCTGTTCCGCATCGAGGACGCCGGCCTCGACTGGGGCCGGGCCTTCAGGGTGGCGGCCCAAGCTCAGGCCCAAGCCCAAGCCCAAGCCCAGGCCTAGGCGGGCCGGGCCGCGCGAGGCGGCAGGGCGGCGTCGTGCGTCAGGCCACGCGCACGAGCAGGCTCGAGGGGCGTACCTCGACGTCGACCCGCGTCGCGGACCCGACCACGTCGCCGTCCACCTGCGCCTGGATCGGCTCCGGGACGCGGATGGCCACCCTGTGCGCGCCGTAGAACTGCATGACCGGCAGCTGCCGCTTGTGCTGGACCATGATCTTCACGTACATCGCGATCCAGCCGATGAGGCTGCGGGGGCTCATGACGGCGACGTCGAGCACGCCGTCGTCGATGAACGAGTCCGGGATGAAGTCCACCCCGCCGGGCAGCTTCGAGCAGTTCGCGAAGAGGACGCTGCGGACCCGGCGGGTCTGGAAGTCGGCGCCGTCGAGCGAGATCTCGACGCGGCGGCGGCGCTGGCCCGGCATGTGCCGGATGCCCGCCTCCGTGTATGCCATCCAGCCGACCACCCGCTTGAGGTCCTCGCTCGTGTCATTGAGGATCTCGGCGTCCATGCCCACGCCCGCGATCACCAGGAACGTGTGTGTGGACCGGGTGCCGTCGGGCGCCGTGAGGACCAGGGCTGCGGTGTCGATGCGCCGCTGCCGGCCGAAGACCGCCGTGTGGACGCACTGCGCGAGCCGGGTGACGTCCAGGTCGAGGTTGCGGGCCAGGAGGTTGCCGGTCCCGAGGGGCACGAGCCCGAGGGCGGTGTCCGTGCCGGCCAGCACCTCGGCGACCACGCGTACCGTCCCGTCCCCGCCGCAGGGGATCACGACGTCGGCCCCCGCCTCGAGCGCGCGGCGCGCGGCGGTGTAGCCCGGATCGGCCTTGGTGGTGTGGAAGACGAGCGGCTCCGGCCAGCCCGCGCCCCGGCACGCGGCCACGATGAGCATCCGCGCCTCGTCGGCACGCTCCTTGATGGGGTTGAGCACCACGGCGACCTGCTGCGGACCCGCCGGCGGCGGCCCTGCGGGCTCGGCCATGGCGCTGCGGGCGTGCTGCTCCTTGAGCCGGCGTACGCCCCACCAGCTGGCGACCGCAACGCCGCCAGCGGCGGCTACGGCACCCGCAATGATCCACCCGCGCATGATGCCCTCACTCTATCCCGCCCCGCGCGGGCCCCGATCCGCCCGCAGCGCCCGCTAGTCTTGGACTCGTGATCGACGTCAAGGACCTTACTGAGAATCCGGACAAGTACCGTGCGAGCCAGCGCGCCCGCGGGGCGGACGAGGCGCTCGTCGACTCGATCATCGCCGCCGACGTGCGGCGCCGCGCGTCGCTGACCGAGTACGAGACGCTGCGCGCCCAGCAGAACGTGTTCGGCAAGAAGGTCGCCGCCGCCAAGGGCGAGGAGAAGCAGTCGCTCCTGGCCGAGGTCAGGGACCTCGCGCAGAAGGTCAAGGCCGCGCAGGCCTCGGCCGAGGAGGCGCAGGGCGAGATGGACCAGCTCATGCGCGTCGTGCCGAACCTCATCGTCGAGGGCATCCCGGCCGGCGGCGAGGACGACTACGCCGTGGTCAAGACCGTCGGCACGCCCCGCGACTTCGCGGCCGAGGGCTTCGAGCCGCGCGACCACCTCGAGATCGGCGAGATCCTCGGCGCGATCGACATGGAGCGCGGCGCCAAGGTCTCCGGCTCGCGCTTCTACTTCCTGCGCGGCGTCGGGGCCCGGCTCGAGCTCGCCCTCCTGCAGATGGCCATGGACCAGGCCGTCCAGAACGGGTTCATCCCCATGATCACCCCCACCCTCGTGCGCCCGGAGACGATGCAGGGCACCGGCTTCGACGTCGCGCACGACGCCGAGATCTACCGCCTCGCCGAGGACGACCTCTACCTCACGGGAACCTCTGAGGTGGCCCTCGCCGGCTACCACGCCGATGAGATCCTCGACCTCGCCGGCGGCCCGATCCGCTACGCCGGCTGGTCCTCCTGCTACCGGCGCGAGGCCGGCTCCCACGGCAAGGACACCCGCGGCATCATCCGGGTGCACCAGTTCAACAAGGTCGAGATGTTCATCTACTGCCCGCCGGAGGAGGCCGAGGCCGAGCACGCCCGGCTCCTCGCGTGGGAGGAGGAGATGCTCGCCAAGGTCGAGCTGCCCTACCGCGTCATCGACACCGCCGCCGGTGACCTCGGCATGAGCGCGGCGCGGAAGTTCGACTGCGAGGCCTGGGTCCCCACCCAGGGCCGGTACCGCGAGCTGACCTCGACCTCGAACTGCATGGGCTTCCAGGCCCGCCGGCTCAACATCCGCGAGCGCGTGCTCGACGCCGAAGGCGCTTCGCGTGGGACGCGCGCCGTCGCGACCCTCAACGGCACCCTCGCGACGACGCGCTGGATCGTGGCCATCCTCGAGCACCACCAGAACGCCGACGGCTCCGTGAACGTGCCGGCGGCCCTGCGCCCCTACCTCGGCGGACTCGAGGTCCTCCCCGTCCTGTAGCGAGCCCGCCGCTGCCCTCGGCGGACGACGGCGGGTGCCTGCCCGACGTCGTGCGCCGTCACCCGCCGCGGTCCGCGCCTCCTGGCACCAGCGCCCTGCGTTTCGGTCAACGCCCCGGCCCCTTCCGCCGGGTCTTGACCGAAGCGCAGGGTTCTTTTGCGCCGAGGCGGGGCCGGGGTTGTCCACATACGCTCCCACGGCCCTCAGGGGGCACGGCTGGAGACGCTGTGCTGGTGCCGTGAGGTTTCCCCAGACTGCCTTCGCCAGCTCCCTCTCGGCCCTGACGGGCCGTACCCCACGTCGGCTCGCGCGCGCGTATGCCGCGGGCGCCCTCGTGCGCTTGCGCCGAGGCGTCTACGTCGGCATCGACGAGTGGTTCGCCGGGACTGCGGCGGACCGCTACGCGATGACGACGGCGTCGCTCGCCGTCGGCGGCAACGCACCGGTGCTGTGCCGCGAGACCGCACTGCTCGCCTGGGGCCTGGAGCTCCCGAGCATGCCCAGCCACGTCCGCTACCGCACAGACCGCCGCGCGGCCGTGGGCGGAGGTCCTCCGCCTGCGCTCTACGGGAACCCCGAGTCGGCGGAGCGCCTGTGGCAGGAGCGGACGGGCGAGCGGCCCGGACCCCTTCCGCGGGGGTTTCCCGATGCGAAGCACCTGGGCTTCCCCGCGGCAGCCGCGGTCCCCCTCTATCTGCCCCACCTCGACCTCACGCTGCCCCTCGAGCCGTTCGACGAGGCCTTCGTGGACACGGTGCCGAGGCTCAGCTTCGTCGAGGGCCTGGTCTTCGCGGACGCGGTGCTCGCCCGTCGGCCCGGTCTGAAGGTCACCCGAACGCTCGAGGATCTCCGGCGGTTGTGCGCCGCGATGGACAACCGCGCTGCGCAGGCGCGCCTGAACCAGGTCCTGGACCTCGCATCAGGGGCGTCGGAATCGGTGGGCGAGTCCCTCAGCCGCGCGCTCATGTGGGAACTGGGATTCGAGATGCCGACGCTCCAGGTCTGGATCACCAAGGACGGGCGGCGCATCGCGCGTGTGGACTACCGCTGGGCGCAGATCCGGCTCGTGGGAGAGTTCGACGGCCTGCAGAAGTACCTCCGGTCCCAGAAGCTCAGCGGGAAGTCGGCCTCGCAGGTGGTCGTCGAGGAGAAGCTGCGCGAGGACGAGATCCGCTCGACGGGGGAGCGCGTGGTGCGCTGGGTGTGGGCGGACCTTTTGGAGCCGGCCCGGTTCGCCGCGATCCTGCACCGCGCCGGTGTGCCGCGGCGCACGGCGGCGCGGGCGGCCTGGCGCTGATCACCGCACCCAAGATGCCCTGCCTTTCGGTCACAGCCCCGGTCCTCGTCCCGGGGCGCTGACCGAAAGGCAGGGCCATTCGGGGCCGGCGGGTGGCCGCCCGCCGTCGCGAGTTCACCCCGATTTCATGCCGCGTGTGTCATGAGTCCTACGGCATCCACAGGCCGGGGTGCTTCACTAGTACGCATGACTACAACGCTGAATGCTGGCATCGATGACCAGCGCACTGCCCTCAACCGCAAGCTCATCGGCCTCGACGTGGACGGGACCCTCGTCGACCACTACGGCCACATGTCCCCTGCCATCCGCGAGCTCGGCGCCGCGGTCGTCCAGGCCGGCCACGAGGTCGTGGTCGCCACCGGCCGCTCCCTCGGGGCCACGCTCCCCGTCGTGGAGCTGCTCGGGGTCGACCACGGGTACGCCGTCTGCAGCAACGGCGGCGTGACGGTGCAGATCCACGCGGGCGCCAACGGCGGGTACACCGTCATCGACCGACGCTCCTTCGACCCGGCCCCGGCGCTGAAGGCCCTGCGCCACCGCCTCCCGAACGCGAAGTACGCCCTCGAGGACATCGAGGGGAACTTCCTCTCCACCGAGCGCTTCCAGGACGCGAGCTTCGGCGTCGAGGCCGCCGGCGTCACCTTCGAGGAGCTCCTCGAGGCAGAGGCGGTCCGGCTCGTCGTGTTCTCCACCGACTCGACCGCGGAGGAGTTCGGCACCGCGGTGCAGTCGATCGGCCTGCACGGCGTCACCTACTCGGTCGGCTGGACCGCGTGGCTGGACATCGCGGCCCAGGGCGTGACCAAGGCCAGCGGCCTCGAGAACGTGCGCGAGCTGCTCGGCGTCGACCGTGCCCACACGGTCGCGATCGGCGGCGGCCGCAACGACATCGAGATGCTCCAGTGGGCCGGCCGCGGCGTCGCCATGGGCCAGGCCCCGACCGAGGTGAAGGCCGCCGCCGACGAGGTCACCGCGACCGTCGAGGAGGACGGCGCCGCCGCTGTGCTGCGCTCGCTCCTCTAGCTCGGCTCGCTCCCTGAGCGCTGCCCGCTCCTCTGGCGCGCGCCGTCCGCGAGCCCCAGGAGCCGGGCGGCCGCGGGCCGTGCGGCCCACTCCTCGGGCCAGTGCGCCCGGGCGATCGCCTTGGACACCGCCTGCGTGGTGATCCCGAGCGCCTCGGCCACCGCCTTCTGCTGCCCGCGCACGCCGGGCGTGAGGAGATCGAGGACCCGCCATTCGGCCGCGGTGCGCTTCGCCACCGCCAGTCCGATCAGGCGCAGGACCCCCTCGGCGTCCCGCGCGAGTTCCGGGTCCGGCCCGGCCACGGCGATCGCCGGACCGTCGCCGCTCGTCTGCGCGCGTTCGACGGCGCGCCGCGAGTGCACGAGCGCCTCGCCCCGGACCTCCGCGACCCCGAGCGGCAGCGGCTCGTCGAGACGCCCGACGCCGATTCCCACGTTCCAGCGCACGTCGCCGCACACGTCCGGCCGGAGCGCGGTGAGGGCGGCGTCGACCACCGCGCCGGGCTCGGCGAAGACTGCCTGGGCCTCGTCGCCCACGGTCCGGTCGAACGGCACCTCCGGCCGCAGCCGGGCGAGGGCCCTGAGCAGCTGCGGGACACAGTCGCCCGGGCCGCGGTCGCGCTGGTTGATCGTGACCGTGTACATGGCGTCAGCCTAGTGGCGCGGCGCACCCGCGCCGCGGAAGGCGCGGACACCGCAGGGCGCCCCGGAACGACGCGGAGGTGGCTCCCCAACGCTGGTTGAGGAGCCACCTCCGCGGCCTGGAAGAGTCACGTACGCGCCCCGGCGAGGGCTCACGCACGCGAGGAGGCCCTAGTGCCCCTGGGCCTCGAAGCGCTTGATCGAGGCCTCGAGCTCGGCCTCGGCCGCCGCCCGGTCGTCCCAGCCGGCCGGCTTGACCCACTTGCCCGGCTCGAGGTCCTTGTAGCGGGTGAAGAAGTGCTCGATCTCCTTGATGAGGAACTCGTCGAGGTCGGACGCCTCCTGGATGTGGTCGAAGCGCTTGTCCGCCGGGACGCACACGAGCTTGGCATCGCCGCCGGACTCGTCCTCCATGTTGAAGATCGCGATCGGGCGCGCCTCCATGACGATGCCCGGGAACAGGTCCACGTCCGGGTACCAGACGAGGGCGTCGAGCGGGTCGCCGTCCTCGCCGAGGGTGTCCTCGAAGTAGCCGTAGTGCGTCGGGTACTGCATCGAGGTGAAGAGGACGCGGTCCAGGCGGACGCGGCCGGTCTCGTGGTCCACCTCGTACTTCACGCGCGAGCCGCGCGGGATCTCGATCGTGACATCGTGCTTCATGGGTGCTCCTTGCATGGCCCGAGGGGCCGGACGGCATCGTTCACGGCGGCCGCCGATGCCCGCGCGTGAGGGCCGGGCCACGGCGGCGACTACCATGAAGGATATCTGCCTTGGGGCCCTCGCTCCCCGTATCGAGGCCACACCAGCACCCGAGGACGGAGCCCTCCATGACTTCCGAGCGCGGCCGCCGCACGCCCTGGGGCGGCGCGTGGGCGCTCGTGGCCTGCGCCGTCGTCCTGGCGGTCGCGGTCGCCGCCGCGCTCCTGGCCACGGGCGTCGCGACCCGTGCGCGGGGGGTGCTGTTCCCGGCCCCGACGGCCGCCGCGACGGCCCCCGCGTGGCTCGCCCCGCCGTCGTCCGTCCCCACGCTCGACGGGGCCGCGGCGCTCTCCGCCGCCGCCGCGCAGCCCGCGCCCGGCGTCCTCGCCAAGGAGCTGGAGGACAGGCTCAAGGCCGCCGGGGACACCGTCAGCGCCACCGTGCTCGACGGCCTCACCGGCCAGACGCTCTACTCGCGGTCCGGCACGGAGGGGCACGTGCCGGCGTCGAACCTCAAGCTCCTCACGGCCGCCGCCGTCCTCACCACTCTGGGACCCGACGCGACGCTCACCACGAAGGCGGTGCGCGGAGCGGACGCGGGCACGGTGGTGCTCGTGGGCGGCGGGGACGTCATGCTCGGCTCGGGGGCATCCCAGCCGGGAGCCGTGATGGGCCGGGCCGGGATGGCGACGCTCGCGGAACGGACCGCCGCCGCCCTCCTCCAGGGCGCCGCGCCGTCCGCGCACGACGCCGGGGGCCCGCCCCGCGCGTCCGCCCCGCCGGCGGCGGCACTCCCCTCCACGGTCAGGGTCCGCCTCGACGACACCCTGTTCACCGGGCCGTCCCTCAACCCGGCGTGGGACCCCGAGGACGTCGCCGCCGGGGAGATGGCCCCCCTCTACGCGCTATCCCTCAACGCCGGCCGCAGCGCCCCCGGCGCCGGGGGGCCCCGCCCCCAGGACTCGGCGATGGACGCGGCCACGGCCTTCAGGGCCGAGCTCGCCAAGGACCTCGCGGCCTCGGGCGTGAAGGTCGCGGACGGGATCGAGCGCGGCGCCGCCCCCGCCGCGGCGCCCCAGCTCGCCGCCGTCGAGAGCGCCCCGATCGCCGACCAGCTCGGATACGCCCTGCGGGAGTCGGACAACTACGCCGCGGAGGCCCTCGGCCGCCTCGCCTCCCACGCCGCGGGCGGCCCGGCCAGCAACGACGGCGCGGTGGCCGCGCTGAAGGCCGCGGCCACCCGGGTCCTGGACAGCGCCGACGGCTTCCAGCTCTCCGACGCGTGCGGGCTCGCGATCGCGGACCGGGCGGCCCCGGCGGCCCTCGCCGGCCTCGTCCGTGCCATGGCCCTCGGTCCCGACCCCCGCCTGCGGGCGGCCCTCGCCGGCCTGCCCGTCGCCGGGCTCGACGGCACGCTCGCCGGGCGGTTCGGCGGGGCGGCGGCGGCCGGGGCCGGCGTCGTGCGGGCCAAGACCGGCACCCTGAACACGGTGGCGGCGCTGAGCGGCTACGCCGTGGACGCCGACGGGCGCCTGCTCGTGTTCTCGGTCCTCGCCAACGGCCTCGACCCCGCCAGGCGCCAGCCGGTCCTCGCGGCGATCGACAACGCGGTCGCCGCGCTCGCCGGCTGCGGCTGCAGGGGCTGATCGCCCGCCGCGAACCCCGGGCGGCCCCGGGCGGAATGTCAGCTGCGTGTGGTCGAATGGTGCCATGGATGCCCCGCAGATGGCCGGCCGACTGATCAACTGGGACCTCGCCGCCTCGACGGCGGCCCGGCTCACGCCGCCGGGCCCGGCGCTGAGCGCGGCCGAGGCCAGGGACGCGGTGGAGAGCCTGCGCCGCCTGGCGGACGCGTCCGTGCCCCACGTCCACCGCATCACCGGCCTCGCCGTGGCCGAGGACCTCCGCGATTCACAGCTGCTGATCGTGGACCGGGCCTCGTGGGCCAAGGCGAACGCCCAGGGCTTCGAGGTCATGATGGCCCCGGTCCTCGCGCACCTCGTGGAGAAGAAGGCCAGCGAGCTCACGCCCGCCGCGGCCCGCGTGGGCGGCGCGATCACCGGCGCCCAGCTCGGCGCGATCCTCGCCTACCTCGCGCGCCGGGTCCTCGGCCAGTACGAGCCGTTCGCGGCCCTCGCGCCCGGATCCACCGTCCCGCCGGCCGGCCGGCTGCTGCTCGTGGCCCCCAACATCGTCCACGTCGAGCGGGAGCTCGCAGTCGACCCGGAGGACTTCCGGATGTGGGTGTGCCTCCACGAGCAGACCCACCGTGTCCAGTTCGCCGCCGCCCCCTGGCTGCGCGGCCACATGACCGAGCAGATCGGCAAGCTCAGCGAAAGCCTCGTGGGCAACGTCGACAGCATCATGGAGCGGGCGACGGCGGCGGCGAAGTCCCTGCGCGACCGCACCGGCGCCTCGGCGAACCTGCCCAGCAAGGGCGCCATCCTGGACCTGCTCCAGGATCCCGAGGAGCGCGCGGCGATCTCCCACCTCACCGCCGTCATGAGCCTGCTCGAGGGGCACGCGAACGTGGTCATGGACGCCGTGGACGCCTCCGTGGTGCCGAGCGTGCGCACCATCCGCCAGCGCTTCCAGTCCCGCAACGAGAACCGCGGCCCGATCGAGACGTTCGTGCGCCGCTTCCTGGGGCTCGAGGCGAAGATGCGCCAGTACAGGGACGGCCAGGAGTTCGTCCGCCACGTCGTCGACGCCGTGGGGATGGCTGGATTCAACCGGGTGTGGGAGGCCGCCGAGCACCTTCCCACTGAGGAGGAGATCCACGATCCCGGGGCGTGGATCGCCCGGATGGGGCTGTGAGCCCGGAGGACCCCGGCGGAGACGGCCCCGCCTGGGACCCGGCCCGCGACGAGGCCTCCCCGGCGCGGCGCCGGCTGCATCCGGCCGTGGGCGCCGCCCGCAACGCGGTCAGGTCCGCCCTCGAGGAGGCCAGCTGGCCGCCCGTCGTCCTCGTGGCCTGTTCCGGCGGCCCCGACTCGCTCGCGCTCGCCGCGGCGGTGGCGCACTTCGCGCGCCGGGGCAGCGTCCGCGCGCCCGGCGGCGGCAGCCGCCCGCTGCGCGCCGGCGCCGTGGTCGTCGACCACCAGCTGCAGGAGGGCTCCGGCGAGGTCGCGCGCACGACGGCGGCCGTGCTGGCCGGGCTCGGCCTCTCGCCCGTGCGGGTGGTCCCCGTCGAGGTGCGGGCCGAGGGGGAGGGGCCGGAGGCCGCCGCGCGGACCGCGCGGCACGCCGCGCTCACCGAGGAGGCCCGCGCCCTCGGGGCCGGGGCCGTGCTGCTCGGCCACACGCTCGACGACCAGGCGGAGCAGGTGCTACTCGGCCTCGCCCGGGGCTCCGGGCCCCGGGCCCTCGGCGCCATGCGGCCGGTCCGGGGCCTCTTCGTGCGGCCGTTCCTCGGCCTGCGCCGGGCCGAGACCCTCAGCATCTGCGCGGCCGAGGGGCTGGCGCCCTGGTTCGACCCCACCAACGAGGACCCGCGCTTCATGCGCTCCCGCGTGCGCGCCTCGATCATGCCCTTCCTCGAGGCCGAGCTCGGGCCCGGTGTGGCCGAGGCGCTCTCCCGCACCGCCGCGCTCCTGGGCGCCGACGCGGACTTCCTCGACGCCCACGCCCGGAGTGCCTACGAATCCCTCGCGGAGGTCGTGGCCCGCGAGCCGGCGCCCGCGGAGGCGACGGACGGCGGAGCCCGGCCGCGCGCCGTCGTGCTCCCCGGCGAGACGCTCCGCGAGCTGCCACCGGCGATCCGCGGGCGCGTCATCGCCCTCGCCGTGTCCGAGCTGGGCGGCGAGGCGACGTACGAGAGGCTCCGGGCCGTCGAGCGGCTCCTCGACCGACGCGGCTCGGCAGGCCCCGTCGAGGTGCCCGGACATGTGAGCGCCTACCGTCGGACCGCGTCGGGCGGTACGCCGGGCAGCGGAGGAATCAGTCCCGGTGTACCCGGGGCGCTAGTCTTGGTATCGCACCGCTGAACCCAGCGGCCTCGCGCCCCAGCAGTCACGCTCGCAATCTCAGGAGCCGCAGGTGGAATCGACCGACGTCCACGCAGATCTCAAGCACGTCCTCAAGTCGAAGGACGAGATCCAGAACCGCATCGCCGAGCTTGCCGCGGAGATCGACCGCGACTATGAGGGGCGCGACCTGCTGATCGTGGGCGTCCTCAAGGGCGCCGTCATGGTCATGGCCGACCTGGCGCGTGCGCTCCACTCGCACGTGACGATGGACTGGATGGCAGTCTCCTCCTACGGCTCGGGCACCCAGTCCTCCGGCGTGGTCCGCATCCTCAAGGACCTCGACTCGGACCTCATGGGCAAGCACGTCCTCATCGTCGAGGACATCATCGACTCGGGCCTGACGCTCTCGTGGCTCAAGACCAACCTCGAGTCGCGCGGGACGGCCTCGGTCGAGATCTGCACGGCCTTCCGCAAGCCGGACGCCGCCAAGGTCGCGATCGATGTCAAGTACGTCGGCTTCGACATCCCCAACGAGTTCGTCGTCGGCTACGGCCTCGACTACGCAGAGAAGTACCGCAACCTCGACTTCGTGGGCACCCTCGCGCCGCACGTCTACGAGTGAGCGTTTCGCCCTGAGCGCACCCGCGGGAACTTCCGCGGCGCTGGGGGAACTTTTGCCCGTCTCCATGCGTGAACGCTTCCGAACGGTGTCATGCTGGTGGCCACACTCTGGTGCATGACGGTACCGGTGCATGAGAAGAAGGGACGGGGCCCAGCCCCGATTTCATGAACGTCAAGAGCTTCGTCAAGGGTCCGGGAATCTGGATCATCGTTGTGATCGTCCTGCTGCTGCTGGCCTTCGGGACCCTCGCACCGGGCGGCAGCACGCGTGTGGACACCTCGGTGGGGCTCCAGCTCATCAAGGACGGCAAGGTCTCCCAGGCCAAGATCTTCAACGGTGAAGAGCGCGTCGACATGGTCCTCAAGGACGACTATGTCGTGGACGGCCAGGACAAGGGCAAGAACGTCCAGTTCTACTACGTCACCCCGCGCGGCACCGATGTGATCAACACGATCGACGCCGCCAACCTGCCGCAGGGCTTCTCCGACCAGCCGGTCGAGAACAACTGGTTCAGCTCCATGCTGTCCCTCCTCATCCCGGTCGTGCTCCTCGGTGCGCTCTTCTGGTTCCTCCTCTCGCGCATGCAGGGCGGCGGCAGCCAGGTCATGAAGTTCGGCAAGTCCCGGGCCAAGATGATCACCAAGGACATGCCCCAGGTGACCTTCTCCGACGTCGCCGGCGCGGACGAGGCCGTCGAAGAGCTGCACGAGATCAAGGAGTTCCTCCAGGACCCGGGCAAGTTCCAGGCCGTCGGCGCCAAGATCCCCAAGGGCGTGCTCCTCTACGGCCCTCCCGGAACCGGCAAGACCCTCCTCGCCCGTGCCGTGGCCGGCGAGGCCGGCGTGCCGTTCTTCTCGATCTCCGGCTCGGAGTTCGTCGAGATGTTCGTCGGCGTCGGCGCCTCCCGGGTGCGCGACCTGTTCGAGCAGGCCAAGGCCAACGCCCCCGCGATCGTGTTCGTCGACGAGATCGACGCGGTGGGCCGCCACCGCGGCGCGGGGATCGGCGGCGGCAACGACGAGCGCGAGCAGACCCTCAACCAGCTCCTCGTCGAGATGGACGGCTTCGACCCGAAGGCCAACGTCATCATCATCGCGGCCACCAACCGGCCTGACGTCCTCGATCCGGCGCTCCTCCGCCCGGGCCGCTTCGACCGCCAGATCCCCGTCGAGGCGCCGGACCTCGCCGGCCGCGAGCACATCCTCTCGGTCCACGCCAAGGGCAAGCCGCTCGCGCAGAACGTGGACCTCAAGGCCGTGGCGAAGAAGACCCCCGGCTACACGGGCGCGGACCTCGCGAACGTCCTGAACGAGGCGGCGCTCCTGACCGCGCGCTCCAACGCCCAGCTGATCGACGACCGCGCCCTCGACGAGGCCATCGACCGCGTCATGGCCGGCCCGCAGAAGCGCTCCCGCGTCATGAAGGACCTCGAGCGCAAGATCACCGCGTACCACGAGGGCGGCCACGCGCTCGTCGCGGCGGCCCTGCGCAACTCGGCCCCGGTCACGAAGATCACCATCCTCCCGCGCGGCCGCGCCCTCGGCTACACGATGGTGGTGCCGGAGGAGGACAAGTACTCCGTGACGCGCAACGAGCTCCTCGACCAGCTCGCCTACGCTATGGGCGGCCGCGTCGCCGAGGAGATCGTCTTCCACGATCCGTCCACGGGCGCCTCGAATGACATCGAGAAGGCCACGGGCACCGCCCGCAAGATGGTCACCCAGTACGGCATGAGCGAGCGCGTGGGCGCGGTGAAGCTCGGCCAGGGCGGCGGCGAGCCGTTCCTGGGCAGGGACGCCGCCCACGAGCGCAACTACTCCGACCAGGTCGCCTACGTCGTGGACGAGGAGGTGCGCCGCCTGATGGACCAGGCCCATGACGAGGCGTACGAGATCCTCACGGACAACCGGCACGTCCTCGACCGCCTCGCCTCCGCGCTGCTCGAGCACGAGACGCTCAACCAGCGCGAGATCGCGGAGATCTTCACCGATGTCCGCAAGCGCGACTTCCGCGAGGTCTGGCTCTCGAAGGGCACCCGTCCGGTGCAGGACATCCCGCCGGTCGAGACCGAGGCGGAGCGCAGGGCCCGCGAGGAGGCCTCCGAGGCGCGGCACGAGGAGCCCCTCGACGTCGGCCAGGCCCACCATCCGCACGGAGAGCAGGAGTACGTCAAGGACCGTCACGACGGGGTGTGACGGCCCCGAGGGGGACCTGCACGCCACCCACCGATAGGATCATTGACGTGACCCACTTCGATGACGACGACGTGTCCGCGCTGCCCGCCGAGGCCGAGAAGATGGATCTGCCGCGCATCGAGGCGGCCGTGCGCGAGATCCTCCTCGCGGTCGGCGAGGACCCGGACCGGAGCGGCCTGAAGGACACTCCCCAGCGCGTGGCGAGGGCCTACGCCGAGACGTTCGCCGGACTGCACCACAACGCCGAGGAGATCCTCGGCGTGACCTTCGACATGGACCACGAGGAACTCGTGCTCGTGAAGGACATCCCGTTCTACTCGACGTGCGAGCACCACCTCGTGCCCTTCCACGGCGTCGCGCACGTGGGCTACATCCCCTCGCACGACGGCCGGGTGACAGGGCTGAGCAAGCTCGCCCGTTTGGTCGACGTCTACGCGCGCCGCCCCCAGGTGCAGGAGCGGCTCACCACCCAGGTCGCGGACGCCATCGTCAGCCACCTCAAGCCCCGCGGAGTGATCGTGGTCGTCGACTGCGAGCACATGTGCATGTCTATGCGTGGTGTCCGCAAGCCGGGCGCCCACACCGTCACGAGCGCCGTCCGCGGGCAGCTGCACGACCCCGCCACCCGCGCCGAAGCCATGAGCCTGATCCTCGGAAAGTGAGCACCCGATAGTGGACTCCCTCGCAGCAGCGCCCGGAACCGGGCCGAATACCTCCCCCCTCCCCGTGCTCCGCAAGCCGCGTCCCAAGGCGACCTTCGAGGGCCTGCCCCGGGACCGCGCCGTGGTCATGGGGATCCTCAACGTCACTCCGGACTCGTTCTCCGACGGCGGCGAGCACGGCCAGGCGGACACCGCGATCGCCGCGGGCCTGCGCATGTTCTACGCGGGTGCGGACATCATCGACGTCGGCGGCGAGTCCACGAGGCCCGGCGCCGAGGAGGTGCCCGAGGACGTCGAGCAGGCGCGCGTGCTCCCGGTCATCGAGGCGCTCGCCAAGGCCGGGGCCCTCGTGTCCGTGGACACCCGCCGGGCGAGCACTGCCGCGAAGGCGCTCGACGCCGGGGCCACGATCGTCAACGACGTCTCGGGGCTCGCCGTCACGGACGAGATGATCCGCCTCGTCGCGGACCGCGACGCCTACTACGTCCTCATGCACAACCGGGGCGACTCGAAGTCCATGGACGGGCTCGCCTCCTACGCGGACGTGGTCGAGGGCGTCATCGCGGAAACCCTCAAGGTCCGCGACCGGCTGCGGGCCGGCGGGGTGGACGATGCCCGCATCATCCTCGATCCCGGCCTCGGCTTCGCCAAGCAGGGCGAGCAGAACTGGGAGCTCGTCAAGCACGTCGGCCGGTTCACGGCGCTCGGCTACCCGGTGCTGGTCGCAGCCTCCCGCAAGCGGTTCCTCGGCGAGCTGCTCACGAGCGCGGGCAAGGCCGCCCAGCCCAAGGAGCGGGACGCGGCCACCGCCGCGATCACCGCGCTCGCCGCCGCAGCCGGCGCGTGGGGCGTGCGGGTGCACGACGTCGCAGCGAACCTCGACGCCGTCAAGGTCGCCGCCAGGGCGAAGGCCTAGGGCGCCATGGGCAACCACCCGGGCGATACCGCGGCCCGGACCCGCAGGCCCGACCTGATCGCCCTCACCGGGGTCACGGCCGTGGGGCACCACGGCGTGCTGGACTTCGAGCGGCGCGACGGGCAGCCCTTCGTGGTGGACGCCGTCCTGCACACGGACTTCGGCGCCGCTGCGTCGTCGGACGACCTGTCCCGGACGGCCAGCTACGCCGAGGTTGCCGAGCGCATCGTCGCGCTCGTCGAGGGTGACCCGGTCGACCTGATCGAGACCCTCGCCGTGCGCCTGGCCGAGACGATCCTGGCCGAGTTTCCGGTCGACGCCGTGGAGCTCACGGTCCACAAGCCGCAGGCGCCCATCGCCGTGTCCTTCGGCGACGTGTCGGTGACCGTGTTCAGGGAGCGCTGAGATGGAGACGGGGCACCACGGCTGGGTCAGGTCCGTCCTGGCGCTCGGCAGCAACCTCGGCGCCCGGGCGGAGACTCTGGCCGAGGCCGTCGCAGACCTCGTCGACCGCCCCGAGGTGCGCCTCGTCGACGTCTCGCCCGTGGTCCAGACCAAGCCGGTCGGCGGCCCTGAGGGACAGCCGGACTTCCTGAACATGGTCATGATCGTCGAGACCACGCTGGGCCCGTACGAGCTGCTCGAGCACTGCCACGCCGTCGAGGCCAAGCACCACCGCACCCGCGAGGTCCGGTGGGGCCCGCGCACCCTCGACGTCGACATCATCACCTACGGCGACCTGCAGCTCGACGACCCCGAGCTGACCATCCCGCATCCGCGGGCGGCCGAGCGGGCCTTCGTCCTCTTTCCCTGGCTCGTGATCGAGCCCCTCGCGGTCCTCGAGGGCCATCCGATCGTCGAGCTCCTCGAGTTCTGCTCCGACGCCGACGGCGTCGAGGGCTATGACATGCTCACTGATGGAGGAAGCCAGACCGGAGGGGGAATCGAGTGAAGCCGCTCAAGCCGTGGGTGCTCGTGCTGGTGGCGATCGTCGTGGGCCTCCTGGGCGTCGCTGCGAACGCGTTCGCGATGCGCTCGTCGGCGCCGACGCCGGTGCTCCCGGTCAGCGCCCTCGGCTCGATGGCCGTGATCGCCGTCGTGACGCTGGGCCTCGGCATCCGGGTGCTGAGGTGGCGGACCGGCCACCGCTCCCGCATGCTCGATCCGATCTTCGCGGCGCGGACCCTCGTCCTCGCCCACGCCTGCGCCTACGCGGGCGCGGTCCTCCTGGGCTGGCACGGGGGCGTCATCGCGGACCAGGTCCCGCAGCTCTCCACCCGCGCGGGCACACCCGCGGTCGAGACCGCCCTCCTGCTGATCGGCGGGAGCGTCATCATGGTCGCCATCGGCTTCATCGTGGAGCGCTTCTGCCGCATCCCCCCGGAGGAGGGCGACGACGAGGGCCTCTCCGAGGGGGGCCGCGCGCCGGACGCCGAGGGCGGCCTTGCCTAGCTCCGCGCCCCAGCAGCCCTCCGCGCCCCGCCAGCCCTCCCGCCCCGGCCGTCTCGGCGTGGGCGTCATCGGCGCCGGCAAGGTGGGCGCCGTCCTCGGGGCGGCGCTGCGTGCGGCCCAGCACGCCCTCGTCGGCGTCTCGGCGGTGTCGGAGGAGAGCCGGGAGCGCGCCGAGCTGCTCCTGCCGGGCGTCCCCGTCCTCGAGGTCCCCGACATCGTCGAGCGCTCGGAGCTCGTGCTGCTGGCCGTGCCGGACGACGCGCTGGGGCCTCTCGTCGAGGGCCTCGCCAAGCTTGGCGCCTGGCAGCCCGGCCAGCTCGTGGCCCACACCTCCGGCCGCCACGGCGTGGGCATCCTCGCCCCGGTGCGCGCCGCCGGGGCGATCCCGCTCGCCATCCACCCCGCCATGACGTTCACCGGGATGTCCCTGGACCTCGCACGCCTGACGGACTGCTGCTTCGGCGTCACCGCGGACCCGGCGATGCTGCCGATCGCGCAGGCGCTCGTGGTCGAGATGGGCGCCGAGCCGGTCGTGGTCGCCGAAGGGGACCGGGCCGCCTACCACGCCGCGCTCGCGCACGGATCGAACCACCTCGTCACCCTCGCCTCCCAGGCCGCGGAGATCCTCGGCAGAATCGGCGTGCCCGACCCGGGAGCCGTGCTCGGCCCCCTCCTGCGCGCCTCCCTCGACAACGCGCTCTCTGCGGGCGAGTCCGCCCTGACGGGGCCCGTGGCCCGCGGGGACGTCGGCACGGTCGTCGCGCACGTCGCCGCCCTCAGCGAGCTCGCCACCGACCCGGACGGCCGGGGCGGGGCCGCCGATATCCTTGACGCGTACCGGGCCATGGCCCATGCGACCGCCGTCCGCGCCGAGCGCCGGGGACGCCTCACCGCCTCGGCCCGCGAGGCGATCGAGGAGGCGCTGGAGGGCATGGAGCCCGGCGACGAGACACGAGAGGACCTGTAGTAATGCCTGCTGAGCCCGCTGTGGCCATCGAGGTGGTGCGCACGCGCGCCGAGCTCCAGCCGGCCATCGCCCGCCGGCTGGCGGCGAAGCGCCGCGGCCCGGGCCTGCCGTCCCTCGGGCTCGTGCCGACCATGGGCGCCCTGCACGCGGGGCACCGTGCCCTCGCCGAGGCCGCGGCCGCCCAGAACGACGTCGTGGTCGCGAGCGTGTTCGTCAACCCCCTCCAGTTCGGGGACGCCACGGACCTCGAGCGCTATCCCCGCACCCTCGACGCGGATGCCGCACTGCTGGCGGACGCCGGGGTGGACCTGGTCTTCGCCCCGGACGTCGACGAGATGTACCCGGGCGGCGAGCCCGAGGTGCGGGTGGCCGCGGGGCCGCTGGCCCAGAAGTGGGAGGGCGCCTCCCGCCCGGGCCACTTCGACGGGGTGTGCACCGTCGTCTCGAAGCTCCTCCACCTCGCGATGCCCGGCGGGTTCGACGGCGCCCGGGCCGCCTACCGCGCCTACTTCGGGCAGAAGGACGCCCAGCAGGTCGCCGTCGTTCGGCGGATGGTGCGGGACCTGGACTTCCCCGTGGAGATCGTCGCCGTCCCGATCGTGCGCGACCCGGACGGCCTGGCGCTCTCGAGCCGGAACCGCTTCCTGTCCGAGGCAGAGCGCGATGCGGCGCTCGTCCTCTCCCGGGCCCTGGGACTCCTCGAGGACCGCGCGAGCGCCCACGAGCCCCTCAACCCGGACGACGCCGAGGCCCTCGTCCGGTCCCAGCCCCTCGTGGAGCTGGACTACCTGGACGTCGTGGACCCGGACACGCTCGAGCCGCTCGCGTTCGCCTGCCGCGAGACCCCGTTCACGGGGGAGGCGCTCGCGATCATTGCCGCCAAGGTCGGCCCCGTGCGCCTCATCGACAACATGCCGCTCCGGGCCCGCTGACCTTCCGGGGCGGCCTGGGCTTCGGGCAGGGGCTGGGCGTCCCGGAGGGGCTCAGCTCGCGAAGAACGCCGCGAGGCGGTCGATGAGCGGCTTCGCGGGACGGGTCGGGGCGTCGTGCGCGAGCTTGGGCAGGATCGCGATGTCGGAGGCCGGCAGCACGCCGTCGAGCTTCTGGGCCGCCTCGGCGAAGTACTCGGGGCTCGCGCCGCCCACGAGGAACAGCGTCTCGAGGGGCAGCTCGTCGAAGCCCTTGGCCTCGGCGTCGGCCGCGACCACAGCGCGGATCTCGGCGGGACCGGTCGGAAGGAGCCGCGAGAGCTCCTTCCCGAGCGGGGTCCGGCTGCCGATCCGGTTGAGCACGGTCAGCACGGGCAGCGGGAGCTTGGAGATCGGGCCGACCGTCTGCAGTCCGCGCAGGAGCACGGCGAGGGCCTTCTCCTCGTCCTTGGCCCGCAGGGCCTCCTCGAACTCCGGCATCCACCCGGCCTTGATGCTGCCCTCGAAGGAGATGATGGGGTCGTAGACGGCGATCTGCCCGATCTGCAGCTCGCGGCCGGCGTGCAGCGCGATGCACCCGCCGTAGTTGTGGCCGAACACGGCGTCGCTGCCGGTGTGGGCGAGCACGTCGCCGAGGTCCGAGATTTCGGTGGCGAGCGAGTAGTCCGCCGGCTGCGGAGAGGAGGCCCCGCGGCCACGCCTGTTGTACACGTGCACGGGCACGTGGAGCTCCTCGGCCAGCCGGACCGCGAGGTCCTTGTACAGCTCGGCGGTCACCATCGACCCGTGGACGACGACGATGCCTCCCCGCGCGGTCATCCCGCCTTCGGGAGCGGTGAAGAGCTCGAGGGACGCGCCGTCCTTGGTGGCCACCGTGGACGAGGTCAGCTGCAGTACACCCATGCACAGAGCCTAGCCGCAATCGCCGCAGCGACCCCATCCAGCACAGGGCGTCCGGAGGCGCGCGGGCGCCCCTCGGAAGCTCACAGCCGGCTGGCCTAGAATTGAATGCTGTGACTGCACAGAACCCCGCACCCGAGGCCCGGCCCGCCGACACGAGCGAGCAGATGCACATCCGCCGGGACAAGCGGGAGAAGCTCCTCGCGAACGGCGAGGCGCCGTACCCGGTCAAGCTGCCGCGCACGCATTCCCTCTCCGAGGTCCGCGCGACGTACCCGGAGCTGGAGCCGGACACGGCCACGGGGGAGACCGTCGGCGTCGCAGGCCGCGTCGTGTTCATCCGCAACACCGGCAAGCTGTGCTTTGCCACCCTGCAGGAGGGCGACGGCACGCGCCTGCAGGCCATGCTCAGCCTCGCGAACGTGGGCGAGCAGCGCCTCGCGGACTGGAAGGCCCTCGTGGACCTCGGCGACCACGTCTTCGTCCGCGGCGAGGTCATCTCCTCCCGGCGCGGCGAGCTCTCCGTCATGGTCGAGTCCTGGCAGATGGCCTCGAAGGCCCTGCGCCCGCTGCCCACCCTCCACGCGGGACTGAACGAGGAGACGCGCGTCCGCCAGCGCTACGTGGACCTCCTGGTCCGCGAGGAGGCGCGCCAGATGGTCTACACGCGCTCCAAGATCACCAAGAGCGTCCGCGACACCCTCGACTCCCACGGCTACGTCGAGGTCGAGACGCCGATGCTCAACCTCGTCCACGGCGGTGCGACGGCCCGTCCGTTCGCGACCCACCTGAATGCCTTCGACCAGGACATGACCCTGCGCATCGCCACCGAGCTCTACCTCAAGCGGGCCGTGGTCGGCGGGATCGAGCGGGTCTACGAGATCGGGCGCGTGTTCCGCAACGAGGGCGTCGACTCGACCCACAGCCCCGAGTTCACCACGCTCGAGTGCTACGAGGCCTACGCCGACCAGTTCACCATGGCGGAGCGGATGAAGGAGATCATCCTCAACGTGGCGGACGTCATGGGCACGCGCCGCATCGAGACGCCCGAGGGCACGATCGACCTCGACGGCGAGTGGGCGTGGATCGGTGTGTACCCGGGCCTGTCCGAGGCGGTCGGCGAGGAGATCACCCCCGACACGCCGCTCGAGCGCCTCCTGGCCGTCGGCGATGCGCACGGGGTCAAGACGGACCCCCTGTGGACCCAGGAGAAGGCCGTCATCGAGCTCTTCGGGGAGATCGTCGAGCCCACCCTGCTCAACCCGACCTTCGTCTACGACTACCCGCCCTCCGCGCAGCCCCTCGCCCGGCCCCACCGGGACGACCCCCGGCTCATCGAAGCGTGGGACCTCATCATCGGCGGGATGGAGCGCGGCACCGCGTTCTCCGAGCTGATCGACCCCGTGGTCCAGCGCGAGCGGCTCACCGAGCAGTCGCGGCTGGCCGCCGAGGGCGACGACGAGGCCATGGCCCTCGACGAGGACTTCCTCCGCGCGCTCGAATACGGCGCCCCGCCCATGGGCGGGATCGGCCTGGGAATCGATCGCCTGGTGATGCTGTTCACGCAGGCAGGTATTCGCGAAACAATCCTCTTCCCCCTTCTGAAGCCCGAGGCCAACTGATGGATTACGTCCTTGCCCTGCTCCCGCCGTTGGTGGTCGGGCTCATTTTCTGGTTCGCCATGCGCGCAATCTTCAATGCGGACAAGTCCGAGCGGGAGGCGCTCGCCCGCGCTGAACGCGAATCGCAGGAGCGCGCCGGGAATTGATCCACGCGAGTCCTTTTGACTCGCGGGCTTTTGTGCCTTCATACTGTAATTGCTCAGCCGCTCCGGCGCCTCACGGGCCCCGATGCTGATTGCTTGAACTCACATTTGCTGAGTCCCCCGGCGATGACAGAGAAGAGAGCCCAGACATGGCACAGAAGGTCCAGATCATCCTCGAGGATGACATCGACGGCGGCAAGGCTGACGAGACTGTCCGCTTCAGCCTCGATGGATCGAATTACGAAATTGACCTGTCCTCGGCCAATGCCGAGAAGCTGCGCAGTGCGCTGGCCCAGTTCATTTCCGCTGGCCGCAAGGCCGCTGCACGCACCGGCGCCGCCGCGCCGAAGGCCCGGGCAGCATCCTCCGGGTCCCGGAATTCCGACTCCGCCAAGATCCGGCAGTGGGCCCGCGACAACGGGTACAACGTGAATGCCCGCGGCCGGATTCAGCAGGAGATCCAGGAGGCCTACCGCCAGGCCAACGCCTGATCGTCCTCCGAATAGTCGGATAAGGCCCCAAAGGGGCCAGCAGGAATTCCCGGTGCATCGCACCGGGAATTTGTGCTTTCGGCACTGATTTAATGTCAACCCGTGAATGCCGATTTTTCCGACGACGCCGCCCGGCCCTCTCGGCCCCGCGTCCGCAGCGCCGGGCCGTCCGCGCCCGGGGCGAGCGGCCGGCGTCGTCCGCCTGCGCGCCCGGCAGGGCGGTTCACCCTGTGGCGAACACCCCTACCGGCCGCGCCCCCGGCACGTAGCATCGAACTACGCAGTGCACCCAAGCTAAACCGGGGAGTCCGAGCAATGTTCGAGAGATTCACAGACCGCGCCCGCCGCGTGGTGGTGCTGGCCCAAGAAGAGGCCCGCATGCTCAACCACAACTACATCGGGACCGAGCACATCCTCCTGGGGCTGATCCACGAGGGCGAAGGGGTCGCGGCCAAGGCTCTCGAGTCCCTGAGCATCTCGCTCGACGGCGTCCGCGAGCAGGTGCAGGAGATCATCGGCCAGGGCCAGCAGGCGCCGAGCGGGCACATCCCGTTCACGCCCCGCGCCAAGAAGGTCCTCGAGCTGTCGCTGCGCGAGGCGCTCCAGCTCGGCCACAACTACATCGGCACCGAGCACATCCTCCTCGGCCTCATCCGCGAGGGCGAGGGCGTGGCCGCCCAGGTGCTCGTCAAGCTCGGCGCCGACCTCAACCGGGTCCGCCAGCAGGTCATCCAGCTCCTGTCCGGCTACCAGGGCAAGGAGACGGCCGCGACCGGCTCCGGCTCCGGCCAGCCCGAGGGCACGCCCGCCGGCTCGGTGGTCCTGGACCAGTTCGGCCGCAACCTGACCCAGGCTGCGCGCGAGAACAAGCTGGATCCCGTGATCGGGCGCGAGCACGAGATGGAACGCGTCATGCAGGTCCTCTCGCGCCGCACCAAGAACAACCCCGTCCTCATCGGCGAGCCCGGCGTCGGCAAGACCGCCGTCGTCGAGGGCCTCGCCCAGGCGATCGTGCGCGGCGACGTGCCCGAGACGATCAAGGACAAGCAGCTCTACACGCTCGACCTCGGTTCCCTCGTGGCCGGCTCCCGCTACCGCGGCGACTTCGAGGAGCGCCTGAAGAAGGTCCTCAAGGAGATCCGCACCCGCGGCGACATCATCCTGTTCATCGACGAGATCCACACCCTCGTCGGGGCGGGCGCCGCCGAGGGCGCGATCGATGCGGCCAGCATCCTCAAGCCGATGCTCGCCCGCGGCGAGCTGCAGACGATCGGCGCGACCACGCTCGACGAGTACCGCAAGCACATCGAGAAGGACGCCGCGCTCGAGCGCCGCTTCCAGCCGATCCAGGTCTCCGAGCCGTCCGTGGCCCTCGCCATCGAGATCCTCAAGGGCCTGCGCGACCGCTACGAGGCACACCACCGGGTGACCATCACCGACGGCGCGCTCGCCGCGGCGGCCAACCTCGCCGAGCGCTACATCTCCGACCGGTTCCTGCCGGACAAGGCGATCGACCTGATCGACGAGGCAGGAGCGCGCCTGCGCATCCGCCGGATGACCGCGCCGCCGGAGCTGAAGGCCCTCGACGAGCGCATCGCCGGGCTCAAGCTCGAGAAGGAGTCCGCGATCGACGCGCAGGACTTCGAGGGCGCCGCCTCGCTGCGCGACAAGGAGCAGAAGCTCATCGCCGAGCGGGCCGAGCGCGAGCGCGCCTGGAAGTCCGGCGACATGGACGGCGTGGCCGAGGTGGACGAGGACCTGATCGCCGAGGTGCTCGCGAACTCGACCGGCATCCCGGTGTTCAAGCTCACCGAGGAGGAGTCGACCCGCCTGCTCCACATGGAGGAGGAGCTGCACCGCCGCGTGGTCGGCCAGGACGACGCCATCAAGGCGCTCTCCCGCTCGATCCGCCGCACCCGTGCGGGCCTGAAGGATCCGAAGCGTCCCGGCGGCTCGTTCATCTTCGCCGGCCCCACCGGCGTGGGCAAGACCGAGCTCGCCAAGGCACTCGCCGAGTTCCTCTTCGGCGAGGAGGACGCGCTCATCACGCTGGACATGTCCGAGTTCTCCGAGAAGCACACCGTCTCGCGGCTCTTCGGTGCCCCTCCGGGATACGTGGGCTACGAGGAGGGCGGCCAGCTCACCGAGAAGGTCCGCCGCCGCCCGTTCTCCGTGGTGCTGTTCGACGAGGTGGAGAAGGCCCACGCCGACCTGTTCAACTCGCTCCTGCAGATCCTCGAGGACGGCCGCCTCACGGACTCCCAGGGCCGCGTGGTGGACTTCAAGAACACCGTGATCATCATGACCACGAACCTCGGCTCGCGGGACATCTCCAAGGGCGTCATGACGGGCTTCCAGTCGGGGACGGACACCAAGACCGGGTACGAGCGGATGAAGGCCCGCGTGACGGAGGAGCTCAAGCAGCACTTCCGGCCCGAGTTCCTCAACCGCGTCGACGACGTCGTGGTGTTCCCGCAGCTGACGCAGGAAGAGATCATCGAGATCGTGGACCTCATGGTCGTCCGCCTTGAGAAGCGCCTGAAGGACAAGGACATGGGCATCGAGCTCACCCAGGCCGCCAAGGTCCTGCTCGCCACGCGCGGCTACGACCCGGCCATGGGTGCCCGCCCGCTGCGCCGCACGATCCAGTCCGAGATCGAGGACCAGCTCTCCGAGAAGATCCTCTTCGGCGACCTCTCGGCGGGAGACATCGTCGTGGTCGACGTCGAGGGCGAGGGCGACACGGCGAAGTTCACCTTCACCGGCACCCCGCGCCCAGAGGTCCCCGAGGTCGTCTCGCTGACCAAGGGCGGCGGCAAGGAGCTCGGCGCCTAGCAGCAAGCCCGAACGGCCCCCCACCTCCTCGAGGTGGGGGGCCGTTCCGCGTCTCCGGTGGCACAGGTCCGCAGGGGAGTCCCGGAATCAATAAATCCAATCGCTAGACAAACTCCGGTCCCGCACGTAATGTCTTTCCTGGTCTCGGAAACCATCGCTGACGATTTCCACCAGAGAGACATCATGGCCATCCAGCTCGAATTCATCACCCTGCAGGACCTCGTGCGCGGCGAGGTGCTCGACCCGCGCGATCCGCGCTACGCCGAGGAGGCCTCCGCGTTCAACACTGCGGTGGCGCATCGGCCGGACGTCGTGGTCGCGGCCGCCGACGCCGCGGACGTGGTCGCCGCCGTGCGGTGGGCGTCGCTGAACTCGGTGAAGCTGGCCGTCCAGGCCACAGGGCACGGGGCAGAGCGGGGGATTGCCGGCGGTGTGCTCGTGAGCACCAAGCGCCTGCGCTCGGTCTCGGTCGACCCCGCGGCGCGGACCGCCACCGTCGGGGCCGGCACCCGCTGGCGCGAGGTCATCGACGCCGCAGCCGAGCACGGCCTCGCCCCGCTCAACGGCTCGAGCTCGGACGTGGGCGTCGTCGGCTACACCCTCGGCGGCGGCCTCCCGGTCCTGGGCCGCACGTACGGCTTCGCCGCGGACTCGGTCCTCAGCCTCGACATCGTCACCCTCGACGGCGATGCGCGCACCGTGAGCCCGGCGCGCGAACCGGAGCTCTTCGGGCTCCTGTGCGGCGGCGGCCAGGGACTCGCGGTCGTCACCGGCATGACCTTCCGCCTCTACCCCGTGGCCCTCGTCCACGGCGGGGCGCTCGTCTTCGAAGGCCGGCACGCGGAGGCCGTGCTGCGGGCCTTCGCGGCCTGGGCGCCCACGCTCACCGACGCCTCCAACGCTGCCATCCGCTTCCTCCGGGCCCCGGACGCGCCGGGCGTGCCGCCGGAGCTCGCGGGCACGCTCACGGTGCACGTCGCCTTCGCCCACGTGGGCCGCGGCGGCGATCGGGCCCTCGCTCCCCTCCGGGGTGCCGCCCCGGTGCTGCTCGACCTCGTCGCGGACCTGCCCTACACGGAGGTGGACCGCGTCTACTCCGACCCCGACCAGCCGATGCCGTTCCTCACGGGCGGCGCGGGCCTCGTGGACCTCGACGACCGGACCATCCGGGCCGTCCTCGCCCTCGCGGGGCCCGACGCCGAGTGCCTCCTCCCGCTCGTCGACATCCGGCTCCTCGGCGGCGCGATGACGTCCGACGACGCGCGCACTGCGTCGGCGCACGGCCTCGCCTACGCGATGCACGCGGTGGGAGTCCTCGCGCCGCCGATTGCCGATGCGGTTCCGGGTGCCATCGCCGAGGTCCTCGCCCGCGTTGCGCCCTTCGGCAACGGCCGCTGCCCGAGGAACTTCCTCGGCGACCGCAGCGACCTCACGCCGGCCTGGTCCGCCGCGGTCGCCGGCCGGCTCGCGGCCGCCCGCGATGGGCTCGACCCGGCAGGCCTGTTCGCCCGCTGAACCCGCGGCGACCGACCTCCTCCGGTGTGTTTGGCCCACGCCAGGAGGGGGCAGTGTCCGGGCGTCCGGAAGTCATGCGCGAGGGCCAGAGGAGGACTCGATGAGCAGCCAGAACCCGGAGAACCCGGAGAACCCGGAGACCACGGAGACCGGCGAGGGCGGCGGATACGGCGAGCCGACGCCCGAGCAGGAGCTGGGGCAGCAGGCGGGCGGGCAGGACAGGCCCAGTCAGCAGGGCAATCCGGCCCAGGAGGACGGGCAGGGGCGCGAGACCTCCGCCGAGGAACGGGCCGGAGAGCAGCAGGATCCGGTCACCGGCGGGAGCCTCCGCCCGGGCCAGGCCGAGAGCCCGGGCTGATCCTTCCCTCGCCCGAGCGGCACGCACGGGCGGCGCCCCCGCACCAAGGTGCGGCGGCGCCGTCGTGCGCCCTGTCCAAAGCACGCCGGCGGGCGGTACGCTCCGAAGCACACCCGGGAGACCGTGCGAAGGAGCGCGCCATGAAGAAGCTCATCAACGATCCACAGAAGGTGGTCGACGAATCGGTGGAGGGCTTCGGCCTGGCCCACGCGGACCTCGTCGCCGTCCACGCCGATCCGATCTTCATCAGCCGGGCCGGCGGCGCCGTGCAGGGCAAGGTCGGGCTGGTCTCCGGCGGCGGCAGCGGCCACGAGCCGCTCCACGGCGGCTACGTGGGCCGCGGGATGCTCGACGCCGCCGTCCCCGGCGCCGTCTTCACCTCGCCCACCCCGGACGCGATCATCCCGGCGACCCAGGCCGCGGACGGCGGGGCCGGGGTCGTGCACATCGTGAAGAACTACACCGGCGACGTCCTCAACTTCGAGACCGCGGGCGAGATGTGCGCGGCCGAGGGCATCGAGATCCGCACCGTGCTCGTCAACGACGACGTGGCGGTCGAGGACTCCCTCTACACCGCGGGGCGGCGCGGCGTGGCCGGCACGGTCCTCGTGGAGAAGATCGCCGGCGCCGCGGCCGAGCGCGGGGACTCGCTCGACGCGGTCGAGGCCGTGGGCAACCGGGTCGTGGCGAACGTGCGCTCGATGGGGCTCGCGCTCACCCCGTGCACCGTCCCCCACGCGGGCAAGCCGAGCTTCGATCTGGCCGAGGACGAGATCGAGATCGGGATCGGCATCCATGGCGAGCCGGGACGCCACCGCGTGGGCCTCGAGCCCGCCGACGCGCTCACGGAGCACCTGCTGACCCCCGTCGTCGAGGACCTCGGGATCGGCTCGGGCGAGAAGGCGCTGCTGTTCGTCAACGGCATGGGCGGGACGCCGCTGTCCGAGCTGTACATCGTGTACCGCCGGGCCGCACAGCTGCTCGCCGACCGCGGCATCACGGTCGAGCGGAGCCTCGTGGGCAACTACATCACCTCGCTCGAGATGCAGGGCTGCTCCGTGACCGTCCTGCGGCTCGACGACGAGCTCACCGAGCTGTGGGACGCGCCCGTGCACACGCCCGCCCTCCGGTGGGGGGCCTGATGCCGGCACTGGACGCGGCCTGGGCCGAGCGGTGGCTGCGCGAGAGCGCCCGGGTCGTCGCCGAGCACCGCGAGGAGCTGATCGACCTGGACCGCGCGATCGGGGACGGCGACCACGGAGAGAACATGGACCGGGGCTTCAGGGCCATCGTGGCCAAGCTCGACGGGGAGACGCCCGATTCGGTCAGCGCCGCGCTCAAGCTGGCCGCGATGATGCTCATGAGCAAGGTCGGCGGCGCCGCCGGTCCGCTCTACGGCACCGCGTACCTGCGCGCCTCGACGGCCGTCAGCGGCGCTGACGCCCTCGACGGGGCGGCCGTGGCGGCGATGCTCACCGCCGGCAGGGACGGGATCGTGGCCCGCGGCAAGGCCGAGTCGGGGGACAAGACCATGGTGGACGCCTGGACCCCGGCCGCCGAGGCCGCCCGCGACGCCGGGGACGGCCTGGCCGCCCTGTCCGCCGCCGCGGACGCCGCCGAGGCCGGCGCGCAGGCCACGAAGCCCCTCGTGGCCCGCAAGGGCCGGGCCAGCTACCTGGGCGAGCGCAGTGCGGGCCACCTCGACCCAGGGGCCGTCTCGAGCGCGTACATCCTGCGCGCCGCGGTCACGGCCGCCACGAGCGGGGACATGGCGTGACGCCGGTCGGGCTGCTCATCGTCTCGCACAGCGCGCGCCTCGCCGAGGGCGTGGTCGAGGTCGCCGCCCAGATGGCCGCCGGGGTGCCCCTCGTCGCGGCGGGCGGGACGGACGACGGCGGGGTGGGCACCTCGTTCGAGAAGGTCATGGACGGCATCGGGGCCGCCGACACGGGGGAGGGGGTCGTGGTCCTGACGGACCTCGGCTCCGCCGTGATGACGGCCGAATCGGTGCTCGAATTCCTCGAGCCGGACCAGCGCTCCAAGGTCCGGATCGCCGAGGCGGCCCTCGTGGAGGGCGCGGTCGCGGCCGCCGTGGCGTCGAAGGCCGGCGCGGGCCTGGACGGCGTGGCCCGCGCCGCGGAGGAGGCCGTGCGCGGCGCCGAGGCCGAGGAGGCCCCCGAGCTCGCGGAGCCCACCGAGTCCGCCGTCCTGACCCTGAAGAACCCGCTGGGCCTGCACGCCCGCCCCGCAGCGGTCCTGGCCGGTCGGCTCTCGGCGTTCGACGCGGCGGTGACGGTCAACGGCGTCGACGGCCAGTCCGTCATGGCGCTCATGGCACTCGGCGCGGGCCAAGGTGAGCAGCTCGTGGTCGAGACGTCCGGGCCAGAGGCGGCGGAGGCGCTCGCGTTCGTGCGGGAGCAGGTCGAGGCCGGCTTCGGCGAGCACTGAGGCCCGCGGGTTGTGAAAGGACTGTTTCACCAAGAGTGAACGCCCCTGTGCTTCACGCCACATCGCGGGTTGAATCGGAGTCATGACTGCCGAGACCGCCGCCGCCACCACGGCCGGCACCACGCCCGCGTCCGCAGAGCCCGCCACCCGGCCCGAGACGCCGTTCCACGACCTGGACCACTACGTGGCCATGCCCCGGCTCTCCGGGCTCGCCCTGAGCCCGGACGGCACCCGCCTCGTCACCGCCGTCGCAACGCTGAACGGCAAGGGCACCGAGTACGGCTCCGCACTGTGGGAGATCGACCCCGCCGGCCGGGCCCCCGCGCGCCGCATCACCCGCAGCGCCAAGGGCGAGGCCGGGGCCGCGTTCGCCGCGAACGGCGACCTCTACTTCACCTCGGCCCGTCCCGACCCGGACAAGCCCGACGAGGAGCCCGTCAACGCGCTCTGGCTCCTGCCGCACGCCGGCGGGGAGGCGAGGGTCGTGCTCAGCCGCGCGGGCGGCGTCGAACGCGTCATCACGGCCCAGAAGGCCGACGCGACGTTCCTCCAGGCCTCCGTGCTGGCCGGGAGCACCGACGAGGCCGACGACGAGGCGCGCCGCAAGGGCCGCAAGGAGGCCAAGGTCGCGGCCATCCTGCACTCCTCCTACCCGGTGCGCTTCTGGGACTCCGACCTCGGGCCCGCCCAGCCGCGGCTGTTCGCCGTCGAGCGCGCCAGCGCCGAGCCCGAGCCCGGCAAGCCGGCCACGGTGGACGCCGAACCCGCGCTCGAGCTCCGCAACCTCACCGCGGACATCGGCCCAGCGCTCCGCTTCGGCGAGGCGCACGCGAGCCCCGACGGCCGCACCATCTACGCCTCCGTCGCCAAGCCCCTCGCGAAGGGCGACCTCCGCAGCGAGCTCATCGCCATCGACGTCGCCTCCGGCACCCGCCGCACGCTCCTGTCCGAGGACCGCATGGACTACATCGCCGGCCCGGTGAGCCCCGACGGTCGCACCGTCGCCGTGGTCGTCGAGCCGCATACCACGCCGACCAGCGCCTACCGCAGCGAGCTGCACCTCCTCGACGTCGAGACGGGCCAGCTGCGCCGGCTCGCGCCCGAGTGGGACCGCATGCCGCACCCCGAGGCGTGGCTGCCGGACGGCTCTGCGCTGCTCGTCACCGCGGACGACGCCGGCCGCTCACCCGTGTTCCGCCTCGACCCCGCCAGCGGTGAGGCGACCGGGGTGACGCGCGACGACGCCGCCTACACCGACGTCCTCGTCTCCCCGGACGGGGCGACCGCGTACGCGCTGCGCAGCTCCTACCTCTTCCCGCCCGAGGCCGTCCGGATCGACCTCGCCAGCGGCGAGGCCGCGCGCCTGGGCAATCCTGTCGAGCGGCCCCAGCTCCCCGGCCGCCTCGAGGAGGTCACCGCGACCGCCGAGGACGGGACCCCGCTGCGCGCCTGGCTCGCCCTCCCGGCCGAGTCCCGCGAGGGTGGGAAGCACCCCCTCCTCCTGTGGATCCACGGCGGCCCGATCGGCTCCTGGAACGCCTGGACCTGGCGCTGGAACCCCTGGCTCCTCGCGGCGCAGGGCTACGCCGTGCTGCTGCCCGACCCCGCCCTGTCCACCGGCTACGGCCAGCACTTCATC
Organism: Sinomonas soli; assembly: GCF_054782415.1. NCBI lineage: Bacteria > Bacillati > Actinomycetota > Actinomycetes > Micrococcales > Micrococcaceae > Sinomonas > Sinomonas soli. Next base: position 363,119 of record NZ_BAAGSN010000015.1, read on the forward strand.
GACCGCGGCTGGGGCCGGTGGGGCGCGGAGCCGTTCACGGACCTCATGGCCGTCACCGACGCCGCCCTGCAGCGCGGCGACCTCGACCCCGACCGCACGGCGGCGATGGGCGGCTCCTTCGGCGGGTACATGGCCAACTGGGTCGCCGGCCACACGGACCGCTTCCGGGCGATCGTGACGCACGCGAGCCTGTGGGCCCTCGACGCCTTCGGCCCGACGACCGACATGGCCCTGTACTGGGCCAAGGAGATGGACGAGGCCATGATGCAGGCCAACTCCCCGCACCACTCGGTCGGCGAGATCCGCACGCCCGTGCTCGTCATCCACGGCGACAAGGACTACCGCGTGCCGATCGGCGAGGGCCTGCGCCTGTGGTGGGAGCTCCTCTCGGCCTCCCAGCTCGCCGCCGACGACGAGGGCAGGACCCCGCATCGGTTCCTGTACTTCCCCGACGAGAACCACTGGATCCTGCAGCCCCAGCACGCGAAGGTCTGGTACGGCGTGGTCTCCGCCTTCCTTGCCGAGCACGTCCTCGGCGAGTCCCGGGACCTGCCGAAGGAGCTCGGGCTCTAGCGCCGGTCCCGCCCGGCGCGCACGGGGCCACCTCGCGCGCGCCGGGCGGCGCCGTGCGCCGGAACTAGGATGGAGCGCATGACCGAGACCGCCGCCGCCCCTGCCCAGCCGTTCACCCTGCGGCGGGCGCGAACGGGGGACGTTGCGGCGATCAAGCGCCTCGTCGCCCCGCTGGCCGAGCGGCGGATCCTCATCTCGAAGGAGTCCGTGGCGTACTACGAGGCCATCCAGGAGTTCCGGGTCGCGGAGGCGCCGGACGGCGAGCTGGTGGGCTGCGGCGCCCTCCATGTCATGTGGGAGGACCTCGCCGAGATCCGCACCCTCGCCGCCGCGGACACGTGGCGGGGCCGGGGCGTGGGGCACGCGCTCGTGGAGCAGCTGCTGCAGGAGGCGCACGACGTCGGTGTGCAGCGGGTCTTCTGCCTCACCTTCGAGGTGGGCTTCTTCGAGCGGCACGGCTTCGAGGTCATGGCCGACCAGTCCGGCGTGGACCCCGAGGTGTACTCCGAGCTGCTGCGCTCGCACGACGAAGGCGTCGCCGAGTTCCTCGACCTCGCCCGGGTCAAGCCCAACACCCTCGGGAACACGCGCATGATCCGCTGGCTGCACGGGCGCGCCCGCGAGTAGCCCTCCGGTCAGGGCAGCCGCAGCCGCCCGTGCTCCTCGACGGCGAGCCCGTCGGCGAGCAGCCCCGCCAGGGCCCGCTCGAGCTGGTCGGGGCCGGTCCCCAGGGAGTGCAGCCTGCCCAGCGCGGCCGTGACGGCCCCGCCCCCGGCTCCCCCCGCGGGAGCGCCCGGCACGGGCGGCTCGAACAGGGCGCGGTGCACCGGATGCTCGGCGGCCCGGAGCACCGCCATGACCGCCCCGCGCACCTGCCGGTCCGTGCCGTGCCAGGCCTGACCGCGCGGCGTGTAGGTGGGCGGCGGCTCGCCCGCGGCGCGCCACGCGCACTCGGCGGCGACGGGGCAGGCGGAGCACCGGGGCGCGCGGGCCGTGCAGACCACCGCGCCGAGCTCCATCGCCGCCGCGTTCCAGACGACGGAGAGGGCCGTGCCCTCCGGCAGCAGCGCGGCGGCCCGGCGCTGCTCGGCCGCCGTGAGCGACGGCGCGGGCAGCGCCTCGCCGCCCAGGAGCCGGGCGTGCACCCGGCGGATGTTGGTGTCCACCACGGTGGCCCGGCGCCCGAAGGCGAACGCAGCGACCGCCGCCGCGGTATAGGAACCCACCCCGGGCAGGGTGCGGAGCGCCTCCTCGGTGTCGGGCAGCTCCCCGCCGTGCTCGGCGACGATCACCGCCGCTGCCGCGTGCAGCCTCAGCGCGCGGCGGGGATACCCCAGGCGCCCCCAGGCGCGGACCGCCTCGCCGGCGGGCTCGGCCGCGAGGTCCGCCGGGGCCGGCCACCGCTCCATCCACTCGCGCCAGACGGGCAGGACCCGGACCACGGGGGTCTGCTGGAGCATGACCTCGCTCACGAGCACCCCCCAGGGGCTGCGGTCGGCTGCGCGCCACGGCAGGTCGCGCGCCTCGCGAGAGAACCAGTCGGCGAGCTCGGCGTGCAGGCGCTCGAGCGCCCCGGTCTCGGCGGATCCGGGCGCACGACGGCGGGTCGCGGCTGGAGCGGTCACAGCGGCCTTTCGGGACGCGGACGCCTCGTGGCGGTCCGGGCGGTGAGGGGTGCGTCCCACTGTAGCGGCCCGCGGCGTGCCGGGCGGAGCTGGCAGCCCATTGCTCCGTAGCCTAGGAGCATGGCAGGGCAGGGCAACGACAGGGCACGCACGCGCACACCGCAGGGAGCGCGGCGCCAGAGCCCCGAGGTGTACCGGCGCCGGCGCATCGCCGTGGGTGTCCTCATGGCCCTCATCCTGATCGTCCTCGGTGGCGGCATCTGGGCGGCCGTGGCCGCCGTGAGCTCGAGCGCAGGGGGACCCGGGCCCGACGCGGCGCAGCCCGCGGCCAGCGCGAGCGCTGCCGCGACGGACGCAGCCGGAGCCAGCCAGACGGCGTCGGCCACGGCCAGCCCCTCCGCGTCCGCCTCCCAGAGTTCCGCGACCCCCAGCCCGAGCGCCACCCCGACCTGCGACCCGCACCTCATCACTGTCTCGGCGGCCACCGACAAGGCGAGCTACGCCCCCGCCGACAAGCCGGTCTTCACCCTCAAGGTGACCAATGGGAACACCGTCCCGTGCGGCGTCAACGTGGGCACCACCCAGATGGAGTTCCTCGTGGTCAGCGGCGCGGACCGCATCTTCTCGTCGAAGGACTGCCAGGCGGACGCCCAGGACCTGATCAAGACGATCCCCGCTGGCGGGTCCGAGACGGCCAACTTCCCCTGGCAGAGGGTGCGGAGCACGGAGGGCTGCAAGGCCGTGACCGGGGAGCCGAAGCCGGGCGTCTACGTGCTGACGGCCTCGCTCGGCCCTGTCACGAGCTCCAAGGCCGTGTTCGAGCTCAAGTAGTCGCTCAGAGGAAGCGGTCGAGCAGGCTGGCCTCCGCCATCCGCGAGAGGCCCTCCCGGACGGTACGGGCACGCTGTTCGCCGATGCCGTCCACCGTCATGAGGTCCTCGATGGTGGCCGCCATGAGGTTCTGCAGGCCGCCGAAGTGGTCCACGAGGCGGTCCGAGACCGCGCGGGGCACGGACTTGAGCCCGGAGATGAGGCGGTAGCCGCGCGGCTGGACCACGGCATCGAGGGTCTCGGTGCCGCCCGCATAGCCGAGGATGCCCGCGATCTTGTTGAGGTCGATCAGGTCCACGCTCGTCAGCTGGGTCAGGGCCGCGGCGGCGGCGTCGATCGTCTCGAGCGGGACACCGTCCCCGGCGTAGTCGCGGATCACGACGTCGGCACCGGGCCCGAGCCCCGTGGTGAGCTCCTCGAGCTGGAGCGCCAGGAGGCGGCCGTCGTCGCCGAGCTCGAGGACGTACTGGGCGATCTCCTCCGAGATGCGCTGGACCATGACCTGGCGCTGGAGCGTCTGGGCGACGTCCCGCACCGTGACCATGGCCTCGATCTCGAGCGCAGACAGCGAGTGGGTGACCTGGTCGAGGCGCGCCCGGTAGCGCTCGAGGGTTGCGAGGGCCTGGTTCGCCCGTGCGAGGACACGCTCGGAGTTCTCGATCACGTGCCGGATGCCCTGCACGTACAGGGCGATGATCTGCATGGACTGGCTCACCGAGATGACCGGCAGGCCCGTCTGCTTCGCGACGCGCTCGGCGGTGCGGTGGCGGGTGCCCGATTCGTGGGTCTCGATCGAGGAGTCGGGGACGAGGTGCACGGCGGCCTTGACGATGGTGCGGGCGTCCCGGTCGCAGACGATCGCCCCGTCCATCTTGGCCAGCTCGCGCAGCCTCGTGGGCGAGAACTCGATGCCGATCTCGAAGCCGCCCGAGCACAGCGACTCGACCGTCCGGTCATAGCCGAGGACGATCAGCGCGCCCGTGCGGCCCCGCAGGATGCGCTCGAGGCCGTCGCGGAGGCCGGTTCCGGGTGCGACCCGGGCCAAGGTGGCTTTGAGCACGTCCTCGGGGGTCCGAGCCATGAGTGTTTCCCTTTCCTGCGCCGCGCGTGGCGCGGCGCACGGTTCCCATGGTATCCGCGCGTGTCGCGGGCCGAGCCGGTTGTCCGGGCACGGAAGGCAACGATTCGGGCACGACCCGGGCCCCTACGCCTGCCCGGCTGCTCCTCGGTGGCTACTGGGCGGCTACTCTGCGCCGGGGATGAGGAGCTCGAGGGCCTCGGCGACGTGGCTGACCTCCTTCACCCGGAACCCGGGCGGCACCTCGCCGGGCCCGTTCGGGCTCGCCGGCACCACGGCGTGGGTGAATCCGAGGCGATGCGCCTCCTGGATGCGCCGTCCGATCCCCGGGACCGGGCGGACCTCGCCCGCGAGGCCCACCTCGCCGAAGGCGATGAGCCGCTGGGGGAGCGCAGTGCGGGTCTTCGCGGACGCGACGGCGAGCGCCACGGCGAGGTCCGTGGCCGGCTCGCTCAGCCGCACGCCGCCCACGGTGGCCACGTAGGTGTCGTCCTTGTGCAGGAGGCAGCCCGCGCGCTGCTGCAGCACCGCCAGGAGCATGGAGACGCGGGAGGAGTCCAGTCCGCTCGTGGCGCGCCGCGGCTGGGACGTGGCCGATTCGGCGAGCAGCGACTGCACCTCCGCGAGCAGCGGCCGCCGGCCCTCGAGGGTGACGGTGATGCACGTGCCGGAGACAGGGTCCTTGGTGCGGGAGACGAACAGCCCGGAGGGGTCTGAGACGCTCATGATCCCGGTCTCGGCGAGGTCGAAGCAGCCCACCTCGTCCGTGGGGCCGTACCGGTTCTTGACCGCACGCAGCAGCCTCAGGCGCGAGTGGCGCTCGCCCTCGAACTGGCAGACCACGTCGACGAGGTGCTCGAGCAGCCGCGGCCCGGCGATCGAGCCGTCCTTCGTGACGTGCCCGACGAGGAGGGTGGTCATGTTGCGGCGCTTCGCCGCGGCGATGATCGAGGCGGCGACCTCGCGCACCTGCGAGACCCCGCCCGCGCTTCCGTCCACCTCGGGGCTCGAGAGCGTCTGCACCGAGTCCACGACGAGCAGCTGGGGCGAGACCTTCTCCACGTGCCCGAGGGCCTGGGAGAGGTCGGTCTCGGCGGCGAGGAACAGCCGGGGTGCCACCGCGTCGATCCTCTCGGCCCGCAGCTTGACCTGGGCGGCGGACTCCTCGCCGGTGACGTAGAGGACGTCCTTTCCGCCGCCGGCCACCTTGGCCGCGACGTCGAGCAGGAGCGTGGACTTGCCGACCCCGGGCTCGCCGGCGAGCAGGATCACCGCGCCCGGGACGAGGCCCCCGCCGAGCACGCGGTCCAGCTCTCCGACCCCGGTGGGCAGGAAGGCTGCGTCCGTCGCGTCGACCTCGGCGATCGGCCGCGCCGCCTCGAGGACGGTCGCCGCCGCCGTCGTGCGTGCCACGACCCCGCCGACCTCCTCCACGGTGCCCCACGCCTGGCACTCGCCGCACCGGCCCACCCATTTGGCGGTGGTCCATCCGCATTCGGCGCAGCGGTAGCCGGGTGCCTTCCCGGAGCGTGCCGCCGTGCGCGTAGAGGTCTTGGTCGCCATGGGCCAAGGCTATTCCAGTGCGCCGACACTTCTCGCGCCGGGGCAGCCTCAGCTAGCCCTCGAGCCGCGGCAGGAGCGCGACCGCCTCCTGGCGGTCGTAGCCGGTGGCCTCGAGGAGGTCGATGATCATGGGCCGCAGCAGGATCACGAGGGCCTCGCCCTCGAGCCGCTCGACCCGCAGCTGGCGGGGATGCGTGCGGGCCGCGATCTCGGCCAGCGCCAGCCGGGCCGAGCGCATCTGCGCGCTGCGCTCCTCGTGGCGCTCGGCGATGAGGCCCCGGGCCATGTCCTCGAGGGCGTCGGCGGTGTCCTCGAGGAGCTGGGCGATGCTCTCCGCCGCCCCCTGGGCGAGTGCCGCGTTGTTGATGACCGAGGCCAGGCGGCGTGCCACCACCCGTCCGTTGCGCAGCGCGAGGTCGAGGTACTCGACCGCCGTCTCGATCTCCTCGAGCTCTGCCCGGTGGCGGCGGTAGGCGGGGGCCAGTCTCGTGACCTCCGAGGACGTCACGAGGCTGGCCCGGATCGCGTCGACCTTGCCCTGGGAGCCCCGGCCCCGGACGAGGGCGTGCCAGGCCTGGGTCGAGTCGGCCTCGGCGAGGGCGCCGGCGCACTCGCGCAGCATGGTGGAGAACGTGTCCACGAGCTCCCGCAGGTCCCGTCGGGGCTGCACCCTGGGATCCCGGGGGAAGAGGGCGGTGATGGCCAGCGCCATGAGGCCGCCCACGATCGCGTCGAGGCTGCGCGTGAACGGGCCGCCGCTCGCCGGGGGCAGCAGGACGACGAACAGTGACTGGACGCCGAGCTGGGTGGCCAGGATGACCCCGCGGTCGATGAACCGGGCGAGGAGGATCGAGATGAACAGGATGATCCCGGCCTGCCACAGCCCCGCGCCCAGCAGGTGCATGAGCAGGTCGCCCACCGCGATGCCGAGCGTGCAGCCGACCGCCACCTCGAGCACCTTCCGCACCGTGAGGTCCCGGCCGAAGCCGAGCGAGACGAGCGCGGACGTCGCGGCGAAGATCGGGGCCGTGTGCCCGAGCCCGTACTCGGCGATGAAGTAGGCCAGCACCGCCCCGAGCGTCATGGCGATCGCGGGCATGAGGGACCGGCGCACCCGCACGACTCCCGAGGACTGCAGGTCCTTGAGGTAGTCGCGCGCGGCCGACCACGCTCCCGCCCCGGCCGGGGAGGCCTTCGTCTCCATAGTCGCCAAGTCTAGGGAGCGCCCGGTCCGGAGGGGCCGCGGGGGAGGCTGCATTAGTGCGGTGTGATGAAGATGGCAAGCCCGCGGCGCCCCCGTCACGCGGAATCCGCGCGCAGTTCATCTTTCGTTAACCATGCGCGAGCAGACTCGTTACCTGTCGGCCCTAGCTTCGACAACAGTACGGCTCGTACGCACCCAAACCACCCAAGAAGGGGCATCATTCGTGAAGGCACTCCGTTTCGGCCGCCTCTCGGCCGTCGCTGTCGTCGCTGCGGGCGCGCTCGCGCTCTCCGCCTGCGGCTCTGACAACGCGACCGGCACCCAGAACTCCGCCGCCGCTTCCGGCTCCAAGGTCACCGGCACGCTCACCGGCACCGGCTCGAGCGCCCAGGCCTCCGCCATCGACGCCTGGAAGCAGGGCTTCACCCAGGCCAACCCCGGCGTGACCGTCCAGTACTCGCCGGACGGCTCCGGCGCCGGCCGCAAGACCTTCATCTCCGGTGCGAGCCAGTTCGCAGGCTCCGACGCGGCGATGAAGCCGGAGGAGCTCACCTCCGCCAAGCAGGTCTGCGGGCCCGACGGCGCCATGGACATCCCGGTCTACATCTCCCCGATCGCCGTGACGTTCAACGTCCCGGGCGTGAAGGAGCTCAACCTCACCCCGGACACGATCGCCAAGATCTTCCGCGGCACGGTCACCAAGTGGAACGACCCGGCGATCGCCGCGGACAACTCGGGCGTCAGCCTCCCTGACCTCAAGATCACCCCCGTGCACCGCTCCGACGACTCGGGCACCACCCAGAACTTCACGGAGTACCTGGCCGCGGCCGCGCCGTCCGTCTGGACCGACAAGGGCGCCCAGACTTGGCCGTCCTCGCTCCCGGGCGAGAACGCCAAGGGCACCTCGGGCGTCGTCAAGACCGTCACCGACACCCCCGGTGCGTTCGCCTACGCCGACGACTCGGCCGTGACCAGCAGCCTGGGCAAGGCCAAGGTCAAGGTCGGCGACACGTTCGTGGCCCTCTCCGCCGAGGGCGCCGCGAAGGCCGTGGCGCTGTCCAAGCCTGCTGCGGGCCGCGCCGCGAACGACCTGGCCCTGAACCTGGACCGCACCCCCACGGACTCCTCGGCCTACCCGATCGTGCTCGTCTCGTACCACGTCGTCTGCACGTCCTACAAGGACCAGGCCACCGCTGACCTCGTGAAGGCCTGGGAGACCTACGTGGTCTCCGACGCCGGCCAGAAGGCCGCCGCGTCTGCCGCGAAGAGCGCCCCGCTCTCCTCGGACCTCGCCGCCAAGGCCAAGACTGCGATCGAGTCGATCAAGGTCAAGTCCTGACCTTCCGCACCGTGCCCGCCCGTCCCGGCCATTCCGGCCGGGGCGGGCATTGCACTGGGTACCAGAGGACGTGACAAGATGACCAGAACTGACGGCGGGCATCTCGATGCCGCACTCGAGGGACCGGACGTGACAACCACCCAGACCGATACGAACTCCGAGCAGTCCGACGGCCGCAGCCGCTTCGGATCCGGCGGCGGGGCCTCCGGCGACAGGATCTTCTCCGGCGCAGCCCTCGCAGCGGGCGTGGTCATCCTCGTCGTCCTGTTCGCCGTTGCCGCGTTCCTCGTCGCCCAGGCCGTGCCCGCGCTCGTCGCGCCGCAGGACCAGATCGCCGGCGGACAGGGCTTCTGGGCGTACATCGTCCCGCTCGTCATCGGCACCGTGATCGCTGCGGCCATCGCGCTCGTCATCGCGACGCCGATCTCGATCGGCGTGGCCCTCTTCATCTCGCACTATGCGCCGCGGAAGCTCGCGCAGGTCCTCGGCTACGTCATCGACCTCCTCGCGGCCATCCCGTCGGTCATCTTCGGAGCCTGGGGCATCCTCTTCCTCGCGCCCGCCGTCGTCCCCGGCTACACCTGGCTGGCCTCCACCCTCGGGTGGATCCCGATCTTCGCCGGCCCGGCGTCCGCGACCGGCAAGACCATCCTCACCGCGTCGATCGTCCTCGCGGTCATGGTCATCCCGATCATCACCTCCATCTCCCGCGAGATCTTCCTCCAGACGCCCAAGCTCCACGAGGAGGCCGCGCTCGCACTCGGTGCGACCCGCTGGGAGATGGTCCGCATGGCCGTCTTCCCGTTCGCCCGGCCCGGCGTCATCAGCGCGGTCATGCTCGGCCTCGGCCGCGCGCTCGGCGAGACCATGGCCGTGGCGCTCGTGCTCTCCTCCGGCCCGCTCATCGCGAGCCTCATCCGGTCCGGCAACCAGACGATCGCCGCCGAGATCGCCCTGAACTTCCCGGAGGCCTCGGGCCTCAGCCTCAGCACGCTCATCGCGGCGGGCCTCGTGCTGTTCGTGATCACCCTGCTGGTCAACGTCATCGCGCGCTGGGTCATCAGCCGCCACAAGGAATTCTCGGGAGCCAACTGACATGGCCACCAACGTCCTGCAGCGGCGCAGCTCCGCGCTGACCCGCAACCGCCTGCCCCGCTTCGCGCCCTGGGCCTCCCTCGCCGTCGCCCTCGTGCTCGGCGCGGCCGCCGCCTCCCTCGTGGGCTTCACCCTCTTCGGATGGGGCATCTTCGCCGCGATCGCCTTCACCGTGGTCTACGCCGGCTGGAGCGCCGCAGTGGAGGGCCCGCGCAAGGCCAAGGACAAGCTCGCCACCTGCCTCGTGGTCGGCGCGTTCCTCATCGCCCTGCTGCCGCTCGTCTCCGTCCTGTGGACCGTGGTGGTGGAGGGCCTCAAGGGCCTCACCACGCCGGGCTTCCTGGGCACCTCCATGAACGGCGTGAGCGGCATCCAGGACAACGAGTCCGTGAACAACGGCACCCACGTCCTCGGCGGCATCTACCACGCCCTCATGGGCACGCTGCTCATCACCCTCTGGGCGACGATCATCTCGGTGCCGATCGGCCTGCTCACCTCGGTCTACCTCGTCGAGTACGGCAACGGCCGCCCCCTCTCGCGGGCGATCACGTTCTTCGTCGACGTCATGACCGGCATCCCCTCGATCGTCGCGGGCCTGTTCGCCGCGGCCTTCTTCGCCACGCTCCTGGGCCCCGGCACCAAGACCGGCTTCGTGGCGGCCGTCGCGCTGTCCGTGCTCATGATCCCCGTGGTGGTCCGCTCGAGCGAGGAGATGCTGCGCATCGTCCCCAACGAGCTGCGCGAGGCCGCCTACGCCCTGGGCGTGCGGAAGTGGCGCACCATCCTCAAGGTGGTGATCCCGACGGCGATCTCCGGCATCGCCTCCGGCGTCACCCTCGCGATCGCGCGCGTCATCGGCGAGACGGCGCCGATCCTCGTCACGGCGGGCTTCGCGACGAAGATCAACCTCAACGTGTTCTCCGACTGGATGTCCTCGCTGCCGACGTTCATCTACACGCAGATCCTGAACCCGACCTCGCCGTCCAACCCGGATCCGAGCACGCAGCGCGCCTGGGGCGCGGCCCTGGTGCTCATCATCTTCGTGATGCTCCTGAACCTCATCGCCCGGCTGATCGCCCGCGTCTTCGCCCCGAAGACCGGCCGCTGACGGCACGCACCGAACTACGAAGGAAACCATGTCCAAGCGAATCGACGTCAAGGACCTGAACGTCTACTACGGCGACTTCCGTGCCGTCGAGGGCGTCACGATGAACATCGAGCCCAAGTCGGTGACCGCCTTCATCGGACCCTCCGGCTGCGGCAAGTCGACGTTCCTGCGCACGCTCAACCGCATGCACGAGGTCATCCCCGGCGCCCGCGTGGAGGGCGAGGTCCTCCTCGACGGCGACGACCTCTACGGCCCGGGCGTGGACCCGGTCGCCGTGCGGACCCACGTGGGCATGGTCTTCCAGCGGCCCAACCCGTTCCCCACGATGTCCATCCGGGACAACGTGCTCGCCGGGGTCAGGCTCAACGGGCGCAAGCTCTCGAAGGCGGACTCGGACTCCCTCGTGGAGCAGTCGCTGCGGGGAGCGAACCTGTGGAACGAGGTCAAGGACCGCCTGGGCAAGCCCGGCTCCGGCCTCTCGGGCGGCCAGCAGCAGCGCCTCTGCATCGCCCGCGCCATCGCCGTGAAGCCGGACGTGATCCTCATGGACGAGCCGTGCTCGGCCCTCGACCCCATCTCCACGCTCGCGATCGAGGACCTCATCGAGGAGCTCAAGGAGAACTACACGGTCGTCATCGTCACGCACAACATGCAGCAGGCGGCCCGCGTCTCGGACAAGACCGCGTTCTTCAACATCGCCGGCACCGGCAAGCCGGGCAAGCTCATCGAGTACGCGGACACGACCACGATCTTCAACAACCCGGGCCAGAAGTCCACCGAGGACTACGTCTCCGGCCGCTTCGGCTGATCCGCGCCCCGCAGCGGACGACGGCGGGCTGCCGCGCCTTGGGCGCGGCGGCCCGCCGTTCCGTTCGGTGCCGGTGGTTCCGTTCGGGGGCGGCCTACC